>NZ_LWRX01000056.1:0-180094 GCF_001683835.1 Ralstonia sp. RL
TCCTCCCCGCGACAAAAATCCAAGGCGCCATCTAGGGCAGGGTACGGCCACACCGTCTGGGCGCTGGCGTTGCGCCCATGTTCAGTTCTGCATGCCCCAGCGTTTGACGGTGCGGGCTTCGAGCGTGCGGAATACTAGGTTCTCTACCAGCAGGCCGATGATGATCACCGTCAGCAGGCCGGCAAAGACTTCCGGAATCTGCAACTGGTTCTTGTTCTCGTAGATGTACCAGCCCAGGCCGCCCTGGCCGGAGCTGACGCCAAACACCAGTTCGGAGGCGATCAACGTGCGCCATGCGAAGGCCCAGCCGATCTTCAGGCCGGTGAGGATGGAGGGGAACGCGGCCGGGATCAGGATCTTGGTCAGGTATCCCATGCCGGAGAGCCCGTAGTTGCGGCCCACCATGCGCAGCGTGTTCGATACCGACAGGAAACCGGCATGCGTGTTGAGCGACACCGCCCACACCACCGAATGCACGATCACGAAAATCAGGCTGCCGTTGCCGAGGCCGAACCACACGAGTGCGATCGGCAGCAACGCAATGGCCGGCAGCGGGTTGAACATGGCGGTGAGCGTTTCCAGGAAGTCCTGCCCGAGCCGGTTGCTGATGCCGAGCACGACCAGGGCGCAGGACAACGCCAAGCCGAGCGCGTAGCCTGCCAGCAGCGTTTGCATCGACGTGCCGATGCGCGCGAACAGCGTGCCGCTCGCTAACCCAGCCCACAAAGCCTGCACGGTGTCAGAGAAGGTCGGCAGCAGAAGCGGGTTGTCGAGCCAGCGCGCACCGCCTTCCCACACGAGTGCGAGCACGACGAGGATGACGAGCTTGCGCAGCCATGCCTGTTCGTACAAACGCTCGGCAATGGACAGCGGTTTTTCCACCACGCCGATGCGCTCGAACGCCACGGGCGTGCTGTAGACGGGCGCGCGGTTGCTGATGTCGGTGGCGGCTGGCATGGAAAGCGTTTCAGTCTGCATGGGTTTCCTCCACTGCGCGGGCGAACAGCATGTCGTGGATCTCGGCTTCGAGCGCTTTGAAGCGCTCCGGGTCATCATCGCCGCGCGCAAGGCTCGGCAGCTCTGCGCGGACCTGGCCCGGATGCGGCGACAGGATCAGGATGCGGCTGCCGCAGCGGATCGCCTCCGGAATCGAGTGCGTGACGAACAGCACGGTGAAGCGCGTTTCGTCCCACAGCTGCAGCAGCTCGTCCTGCATCTTGCGGCGCGTGAGCGCGTCCAGCGCGGCGAACGGCTCGTCCATCAGCAGCACGTCGGGCTCCATCGCCATGCCGCGCGCAATGGCCACGCGTTGCTTCATCCCGCCTGACAGCATGTGCGGGTGATGGTCGGCAAACTTGGTGAGGTTGACCTTGTTGATGTAGTGCAGCGCGCGCTCTTCGGCTTCACGCGCACCCAGCTTGCCGGTGGAGAGCAGCGGGAACAGCACGTTCTCTTTCACCGTCTTCCACGGCAGGAGCTGGTCGAACTCCTGGAACACCATCATGCGATCCGGCCCGGGCTTGGTCACGGGTTGCCCCTTCAGGCGGATCTCGCCCTCGGTGGGCGTGAGGTAGCCACCGATGGCCTTGAGCAATGTCGATTTACCGCAGCCCGACGGCCCGAGCAGGATGTAGCGCTCGCCGGGATAGACCTGGAAGTCGACGCGGTAGGTGGCCGTCACCAGATGCTGGCGTGTCTTGTACTGCAGCGTGACGCCGCGCACGTCCAGCAGCGGCGGCGCGGTCGGTGAGTTGGCCTGCATGATGTTGTCTCCTGTGTGTGTTTTTGTCGGATTGGGTTGCAGGGTATGCGGCGCTACCGGATATCGACGTGGTAGCGGAAGTGCGCCGCCGCGCCGCGCGAGCGCCGCCATTCGAGCGGCACCCGGTCGTAGCCCCGCGCAACGCGTTCAATGACCATCACCGGATCGCCGGCCTGGATGCGCAACAGCCGCGCATACGTTGCGTTGACGGCCTCGGCGGTGAGCGTTTCCTCAGCGCTGGCAATGATCTGCCCGCAGTGCGATTCGTACAGCGGATACAGCAGGTCGCCAAACGCCTCGAGTTCCAACGTGGCGAGCGGTGCAAAGCGGTCGTACGGCAGCCAGATTTCTTCGGCCAGCATGGGCGCGCCATCCAGCAGACGCAGTCGGGTCAGGCGAATGACGGGGGCGCCCGTTTCAATCTGCAGGCCCGCAGCGGGGGCAGACGGCGCATCCAGCACATCGCGCTTGAGGATGCGGCTCTCAGGAATGCGCCGCTCGCCGCTTTCACTCTGGAAGCGGAAGAACCGGAACAAGGAGCTGGCAAAGCTGGCGCGCCGCACGAAGGTGCCCCGGCCCTGGAAGCGTTCGAGCAGGCCCTCCGCCACCAACACATCGACGGCTTTGCGGACCGTGCCGACCGCCACGTTGTACGTCTTGGCCAGCTCGGCCTCGGTGGGGATGGCGTCGCCCGGGCGCCAGTGCTGCTGGGCGATCTGCGCGGCCAGATCGTCGCGCAATTGCTGATAGCGGGGCAGGCGGAGATCGGCGGGCATGGGTATCGAAAGTGGTCAACTATTCATCTATATGACTCGTCATTGTAGGGAGCTTGAGGGCCGCCGGCATTAGAGGAAAACCCGTGGCCCGGGCCGGGATGTCGGGCGCAGCGCGCAACCGATATGGATGCGCGAAAAGCTTCGTTGTCGTGCGGGATGGCCTATCCAATACTAGGCTGCGCCCATGCTGTGGGCGCTTGCAGACACTCCACCTTTGCGGAACGCCTGATGTCATCCAATGCCTTCTCTCTCACGTCGCGCCGCCGGGCGTTGAAACACCTTGCAACGCTGGCCGCATTGGGCAGCACCGGCCTGGGCCTGACAGCATGTTCGCGCAGCGATGGTCAGCAGAACGCCAAGGCGGGCAGTGGCCCGGCCGTCATCAAGAAAGCCGGTGACAAGGTGAGTTTCAAATATCCGGACAACCCGGCGTTCGACCTGATCTACCTGGCCGACCAGCTTGGCTACTTCGACGGCACCAACACGCGGCCGAATTACATCGGCAAGGTGGCGGCGCCGCAGATCATTCCGCTGGTCGGTACGGGCGAGATCGACTTCGGCTCGCGCATGGTGCCCCTGGTCATCTCGGCCTATGCCAGCGGCGCCGATATCAAGGTGGTGGCCGCCGGCGGCAAGACGCTGGAAGAAGCGCCCCACATGAAGTACTTCGTGCGCAAGGATTCCGGGATTCGCCAGCCGAAAGACCTGGAAGGCAAGACGGTCGGTTTCAACAGTTTTGGCGCGTGCGCCGAGTTTGTGACCAAGACGTTCCTGCGGCAGAAGGGTGTGGACGTCAACAAGATCAATTTCGTTGTGATTCCCGATGACCAGGCCGAGCAGACACTGGCCACAGGCAACACCGATCTGGCGATCATCCATGCGCCATTCTCGGGCCGCGCCGATCATGCGCAAAACCTCGTGCGCCTGTGGAGCGACTACGACCTCGACGGCGGCCTGGGCGGCATGGCGCCGTACAGCGCGCACGGCAAGTTCATCCGGGAACAGCCCGAAGCAGTGCGCGACGTGGTGACGGCGCTGGCCAAGGCGGGCAACTGGGTCAACGCCAACCCGGAGGATGCACGCAAGCTGGTCTCGCAGCGCATCAAGCTCGATCTGCAGTTTGTCGATCGCTATGCGTATGTAGAGGACCTGGTGATCACCGAGCCGCCCATTCAGTACTACATCGACGTGCTCGAACGCGAGGGAAAGCTTGCGAAGGGCAAGGTGGCCGCGCGCGATATCTACACCAACGAGTTCAACCCGTACGTCAAGGCCTGAAGGACACGACGATGAGCAGCAAGATCGTGGCGCGCGGTGTGCGCATGGATTACAGCGTACGCAACGATGCAGGGCAACGGGAAGACGTGGCCGTTTTGCGAGACTTCGACCTGGACATTCGCGACGGCGAGTTTCTTTCGGTGTTGGGGCCGTCCGGGTGCGGCAAGTCGACGTTTCTCAGCATCCTGGCGGGGCTCACCGACCGCACCGGCGGCAGTATCCGTATCGACGGCCAGCCCCTCACGGGCATCAACCCGCAGCAAGGCGTGGTGTTCCAGGGCTACGCGCTGTTTCCGTGGCGCACGGTGCTGGAGAACATCGAAGTCGGTCTGGAGATTCGTGGCGTGCCCAAGGCGGAACGCCGCCGCATCGCGCAGGAGCATCTGGAGCTGGTGGGCCTGACGGGCGCGGGTGCCCGCTATCCGCACGAGATTTCGGGCGGCATGAAGCAGCGTGTGGCGATCGCGCGCTCGCTGGCCTACAAGCCTGATGTACTGCTGATGGACGAACCGTTTGCCGCGCTCGACGCGCAAACGCGCGAGATCCTGCAGGGCGAACTGCTGCGCATCTGGGAGCAGTACCGCAAGACCATCGTCTTCATCACGCACAGCCTGGATGAGGCCATATTTTTGTCGGACCGCATCGCCGTGATGACGCGCCGGCCCGGTACCGTCAAGCAGATCCTCGAGGTGCCGTTGCCGCGCCCGCGCCTGCCGGAACTGCGCAATTCAGAGGCGTTCGTCGCGCTGCGCCAGCAGGCGTGGGACATCCTTAAGGACGAAGTGCAGTTTGCCAACCCGGGCGCCGCGCCCCGGCCGCTGGGCGCCACTGCCGATCCGCGCGAGCGCGCGGAAGGTGAAGCCGTGCTGCACGCCGCAGGGCACGATGTCCGTGGCCAGATTGCCGTTGCGGAGGCCGCACGATGAGCACGCGCAAGTTGACCGTCCGTCTTGGCGATCACGCATGGGGGGTGGCCGGCATCGTAGGATTTTTGCTGCTATGGGAGCTGGTGCCGCGCCTGGGCATCGTGAGCGATGCCTACCTGAGCCCGCCGTCGCAAGTGGCCGAGGCGATCTGGCAGCTCGCGCATAGCGGGGCGCTGCTCAAGCACGTGGCCGCGAGTCTGCAGCGTTCCTTGTGGGGTCTGCTGCTGGCCATCGCGCTGGGTGTGACGCTGGGCTTGCTGATGGGCTGGTTCACGCGCTTCGAGGCGATTGTCGATCCCATCCTCCAGCTGTTTCGGCAGACCTCCGCATTTGCGCTGTTTCCGGTGTTCATCCTCTTTCTGGGGATCGGCGAGCTGTCCAAGGTGGCCATCATCTTCTGGGCGTCGTTCTGGCCGGTGCTGCTGAGCACGATCGGCGGGGTGCGGCAGGTCGACAAGTTGCTGATCCACTCGGCGCGCTCCATGGGCGCGTCGAACCTGTTCGTGTTCCGCAAGGTGGTGTTGCCGGCGGCCACGCCGTCGATCTTCACCGGCATCCGCCTGGCCGGTACGTATTGCGTGACGGCGTTGGTGGCAGCGGAGATGATCGGTGCGCATTCCGGGCTGGGCTTCCTGACGCTGAATTCGCAGGAGGTGTTCCAGATCCCGACGATGTATGCGGGCATTCTTCTGCTGGCCGTGCTGGGGCTGGTGCTGAACACCATCCTGGCATCGATCGAGCGGCGCCTGACCCGCTGGCGCAAGGGCCTGACGCTCAATGCCTGAGCGTGCGCCCACATGGCGCGTGCCAATCCTGACCGCGCCGATTGCGCAGGCATGGCGCCTGCGCAGGCCCTGGCTCGTTGCGCTGGGCATTGCAGCGACAGGCGCGCTGGCCTGGTTCGGTGCGCCGGCGCTGATGCCCCACGTTCCGCATTGGCCCGAGCGCTTGCCCTTGCCGATGCAGGCCTGGCTGGCACAGCGTCAAGCGGAGCCGGACTGGGCCGCATTGCCGCTGGGCCCGGTGCTGCGCGATGCGCAACGTAATGGTGAGTTGGTCGTGGCAGTGCGCGCCTATGCGCGGCCGGCGCCGCCCGGGGTGACCGCACCGATGGAGCCCGATCACTTTGATGCCGAATTCGCAGCCACGCTGGCGCAGCACCTGCAATTGCAATTGCGGCTGGTCAACCTGCCGGCAGACGGCCTAGTGCCTCACGACGCGCATATCGACCTGGTCGTCGCCGGCAGCCAACCGGCGCCTGCTGCGTGGCAGCCTGTGCCCACGGCGTATACCGGCGGGCAGGGCGCGCTGGTGGTGCTGCGCAACACTCCGTATCGCTTCGCCGCCGATCTGCGCGCACGCACGGTCTGCGTTGCACAGGGCAGTCCGTATGCCAGCGGATTGGCTGCGCGTGATGGCGCCATTCCCCGGCAGTATCCGTCGGCGGTCCGTGCCATCTGGGGATTCCTTTCGGGCGAGTGCCAGGCGTTGGCAGACGATGCGCAAGCGCTGGCACGGCTGGTGCAATTGCCGGAATGGCGCTTCTACCGCACGCTGGAAGACGACATCGCCCCGGACAACACTGCGGCGCAGATCGCCCTGCGCACCCGCGATGCCGTGTCTGCCAACTATGTGGACCGTGCAGTGCGCGTCTGGAAGACCGGCGGTGCGCTGGCCCGCGCCCGCACACAGCGCGCCGGCGACATTGCCTTCGAGGTGAGCCGGTTGCAGGATGGGCTGGTCTGCCACAACTGACGGTATCGGCAGGCCTCGGTGGGCGCCGTCAGTGGCGGTGATCGAACTGGCGCGCCAGCCGCTCGCCGCCCAGCTGCACGGCCGTCACCAGCACGATGAGGATGGCGATGACGTTGAACATGACGGCGGTTTCGTAACGCTCATAACCGTAGCGGATAGCAAGATCGCCCAGCCCGCCGGCGCCCACCGCACCTGCCATGGCCGAAGCGCCGATCATGGCGATGACCGTCACGGTGGCGCCGCCGATGAGCGCGGGCAGCGCCTCGGGCAGCAGCACGTGCCGCACGATGTGCCAGCGGCGGCAGCCCATGGCGCGCGCGGCCTCCACCAGGCCGCGATCGACCTCGTTCAGGCCTACCTGCGATACACGCGCAAAGAACGGAATCAGATGGGCGCTCAACGGCACCACGGCCGCCCACGTGCCCATGGTCGTGCCGACAATGAGCCGGGTGACGGGCAGCATCGCCACCAGCAGGATGATGAAAGGGATCGAGCGGAACGTATTGACCAGTACCGACAGCACGCGGTGCAGGCGCGGCCGGGGCCGCAAGCCGCCCGGCGCCGACGTGGTGAGCACGATGGCCAACGCCAGGCCGACGACGAATACCACCAGGCATGCGCTGCTGACCATCAAGAGCGTTTCGCCGAATGCGCGCAGGTATTTTTCAAGCATGGGCGTAAGCGCGACCCGGCGGATCGGCCAAGAGGACAACAGGTTTGGTGGGCGTCATGCCAGAGCGTTGGCGCAGCGGACGCAGCAGTGCCAGCGTGGCGTCTGCATGCGGATCGGCGAACACCTGATCGACCGTGCCGTGCTCGGCAATGCGGCCTTGATCGAGCACCAGGACGCGATCGCAGGCGTCGCGGATCACCGCCATGTCATGCGTGACCAGCACGACGGTCAGCCCCAGGCGCCGGTTGATGTCGCCAAGCAGCAGGAGAATCTGTTCGGTGGTTTCAGGGTCCAGCGCAGACGTCGCTTCGTCGCACAACAGTATCTCCGGGCGATGCACCAGCGCGCGGGCAATGCCGACGCGCTGCTTTTGCCCACCGGAGAGCTTCGCCGGATACACGCCGGCCTTTTCGGACAGGCCGACCAGATCGAGTAGCTCCATAACACGCGGCCCGATGGCTTCGCGCGGCACACCCGCCACACGAAGCGGCAGCGCAACGTTCTCGAAAACGGTCTTGGCCGACAACAGGTTGAAGTGCTGGAAGATCATGCCGACGCGCCGGCGGAGCGCGACCAGGCCGTCTTCGTCAAGGCGGCCGACATCGATGTCGTCGATGCGGATCGTGCCCGCGTCGGGGCGTTCCAGCATGTTGACCGTGCGCAGCAGCGTGGATTTCCCCGCGCCGCTGCGGCCGATGATGCCGAACACCTCGCCGCGCGCGATAGTGAACGAAATGCTGTCGAGCGCGAGCGTGCTGGCGCCGGGATAGGTCTTGCTGATGCGTTCGAACGCAATGTGCGGCATGGCCGGGGCTGCCGTGTTCGGCAATGCAGTGAGGTGCGGCGCGAGCGGGGGCATGATCGGCTGCCTCAGAACGCCGGGATGACCGAGCCCTGGTATTTGCTCAGGATGAACTGTCGCACTTCTTCAGACTGATACGCCTTCACCAGCGGCACCACCCACGGCGCGCTCTTGTCCTGTTCCCGGACCACGATCACGTTGACGTACGGATTGCGTTCCTTCTTCTCCACCGCGATGCCGTCACGCGTGGCAATCAATCCGGCCTGGTAGGCAAAGGTGTTGACGATGGCCGCCGTGTCGACGTCGGGCAGCGAGCGCGAAAGCACCACCGATGCACTCTCCACCCACTCCAGCTTCTTCGGGTTGGCCGTCACGTCGGCCAGCGTGGCCGTGCCGGTAAAGGGATCGAAGCCGTCGCGCAGTTTGATCAGGCCATGATCGCGCAGGATGACGAGCGCACGCGTCTGGTTGCTCGGGTCGTTGGGCAGGCCGACGCGGGCGCCCACCGGCAGGGCTTGGAGCGATTTGTATTTGCGCGAGTAGAAGGCGATGGGCGAGATGAGCGTGTTGCCTACCGTCACCAGCTTGTAGCCGCGCTGCTTGATCTGGTCGCGCAGGAAAGGGATGTGCTGGAACGCATTGGCGTCGAGATCACCGTTGTTGAGCGCCTCGTTGGGGCTTGCGGTGCCGGTGATGACGATGGGCTGGACCTTCAGGCCCTGCTTTTCGGCCACGCGAGTGACGACCTCCCAGATTTCTTCATCAACACCGCCGCGCACACCGACCTTGATCGGTTTGTCTGCCGCCAGCACGGAGCCGGCGCCCAGCGTCAGGGCAGTTGCAGCGGCCAGGAGGGCGTAAAAGAAAGGGCGTCGTTTCATGGGGTGGCTCGTGTGTGGTGAAGACGTGGCCCAGTCTAGAAGCGGCGTGCAGTGCTGGTCCACGAACAAAACCGAAGTAGCAAATTCGCAGCATGTTCACCGCCGTGAATCCGCATATCGAAGCAACGATTGCTTCGTTGGAGCGACACGGAATGGCCGGTATGGTGAGCGCTTGTCCAAGCGCCGAGGTCTCCCGTGAGCGACACGCAGGCACCGCGTCAATTGCACCTGAACGTCAACATCCTGCACTCCGGCTTTGTACCGTCGGCCTGGAGACTGGCCGAGAGCGATCCGTACGCCTTTGCCGACGTGCAGCACTACGTGAAGGTGGCGCGGATTGCCGAGGCGGCCAAGTTCGATGCCGTGTTCCTGGCAGACAACGCCGCCATCGTCGATCAGATCCACTTCAGGCCGATTACCGCGCTGGAACCTACCGTGCTGCTGGCCAGCATCGCAGCGGCCACCACGCACATCGGCCTGATCGGCACGGCATCGACCAGCTACAACGAGCCTTTCAACATCGCCCGGCGCTTTGCCACGCTCGACCATGTGAGCGGCGGCCGCGCGGGCTGGAACGTGGTCACCACCGCCGATCTGCCGTCGGCACGCAATTTCGGCCGGGACACCGTGCCCGACCACACCGAGCGCTATGCCCGCGCCGATGAATTCACGAGCGTCGTCAAGGATCTCTGGAACAGTTGGGAAGACGATGCCTTTGTTGGCGACAAGGCCGGCGGCAGCTTTGTCGATGTACGGAAGGTGCATCCCATCGCCCATCGTGGCGAGTTCTTTCGTGTGCAGGGCCCCTTGAACCTGCCGCGTTCTCCGCAGGGCTGTCCGGTGCTTGTGCAGGCGGGCGGTTCGGCCGATGGCCGCGAGCTGGCTGCGCGCCACGCGGAGGCCGTGTTCTCCGCATCGCAAGGCTTTGAAGAAGCGCTGGCCTATGCGCGCGGACTCAAGGCACGCGCTCGGGCTTTGGGGCGAGGGCCGGAGGCGATTCGTGTGTTGCCCGGTTTGACCACCATCATCGGTGCCACGCAGGCGCAGGCCCGCGCGCGGCGTGATGCATTGGTCGACCTGATCCCATGGGATTACAGCCTCACGCGGCTGGCCGGCACGCTCGGTGTGCCGGTCGAGCGCCTGCAACTCGACGCACGCCTGCCGGACGATTTGCCGTTGCCCAACAACGGCAATGGCAATCACACGTTTTTCAACGCCACACTGGCATTGGCGCGCAGCCAGCAATTGACGGTACGCGAACTGATTCGCGAACTGGCCGGCGGTGGCGGGCATCGCGTGCTGGTGGGCACGCCCGAGCAGATCGCCGACGACATCGAGCACTGGTTCCGCCACGGCGCGGCCGACGGCTTCAATCTCATGCCCGACGCCTTGCCGGGCGGGCTGCAGGACTTCGTCGATGGCGTGGTGCCCATCCTGCAGCAGCGCGGGCTGTTTCGAACCGAATACGCCGGACACACGCTGCGCGAGCATTTCGGCCTCGCGCGGCCTGTCGGTCGCCCGACCAATCGCGCGGCTGCATCGCCGCTTTCATCGTGCTGATCTTATGAACACGCCACGCGATCTTCATCTCCCCGACCGCCTGCAGGAAGCCCTTGCCGAGCTGCCCGCCCTGGCCCGGCGCATCGGGACGGATGCCGCTGCACGCGAAGTGCGGCGCGTGCTGCCGTACGAAGCTTTTGCGCAGTTTCGCGCGTCAGGCCTGGGTTTGCTGCGCATTCCCGTGGAGTGGGGCGGTCTGGGCGGCTCGCTCGTCGACCTGTTCGAGACGATCAGCACGCTGGCCGCTCACGAATCGAACGTCGCGCATGCGCTGCGCATTCATTACGACCTGACCGAGGTCATCCGTCTGTCGCCGCTCGATGCGTTTCACCGGACGCAGTTGGATCGGCTGCTGGAGGGCGCCCTCTTTGGCGGCGGTTCAACCGAGCGCGGCACGTCGCGCCCGGGGGAGGTCACCACGACCCTCCAGCGCGACGGCGCCGACTACCGCCTCAGCGGCCGCAAGTACTACACCACCGGCACGGCGTTCGCCGATTACGGCCGCTTCAATGTCAACGATGACGCAGGCGGAAACGTGCAGATCATCATTCCGGTCACGCGCGAGGGCGTGAAGGTGATCGACGACTGGGACGGGATGGGCCAGCGCATGACGGCCAGCGGCAGCATCGTGTTCGAGCACGTGCAGGTGCGCGCAGACGAGGTGGCCTCGCGCGTCAGCAGCTCGCTGGTGGGACGCCATACCGGTGCGCTGCGCCAGTTGCATCTGGTGGCCGTGGCGGCAGGCATTGTGCGCAATGTGGCGGCCGACGCGCGGCGGTATGTGGTCAACCATGGGCGGCCGGTGTTGCACAGCCCGGCGCCGTCCGCGCGGGAGGACCACTTCATCCAGCAGGTGGTGGGCGACATTGCCGCACACGGCCATGCCATCGATGCCCTGGTGCGCGAGAACGCGCGCGTGCTGGATCGATCCGCCGACGCGATCCGCGATGAAGCGGAAAACGCCGACGCGCTGGTGCTGGAAGGCGCGCTGGCCACGGCGCAAACGCAGCTGGTTGTCGGCAAGCTGGCGCTGCATGCCGCGCAGCAGCTCTTTGAAGCGGGCGGTGCATCCATGACGGCGCGCGCGCACAACCTTGACCGTCACTGGCGCAACCTGCGGACGATCTTCAGCCACAACCCGTTGCTGCACAAGGCGCGGGTGGTGGGGGATTACCACCTCAATGGCGAAACGCAGCACCTGAAGGAAGGCCGCGTTTTCTGACCATTGAGCCGGTGCTGCCCCGGCTGCACTGTTCAAGGCGCTGCCCACCGCCTCTGCGTCGTACATCATGGCGCGCCGCGCTGGACGGTGATGCGCCGCTCATGGCCGGCATCACCGCCGCGCAGACAGTGATGGCCGTGGCGGCCATGCCGGCCGTGATGACGCTTCAAGGCCGTCTCCATCGCAGTGCTGGCACTTGGCATGGCCGTCAGTGCGCCCCTGCTGGCCGCCACGGTGGCCGACGCCGATCCACCTTCCGTCGTGATCGTGCACGGCGCCTTGCCGATGGATCCGACTGGGCCAAGGTGATCCCGCTGCTGCAGGCCAAGGGCGTGAAGGTGCAGGCGGTGCAGAACGGGCTGAACTCGCTGGCCGACGACGTGGCCGCCACGCGCCGCGCCGTCGGCAACCAGCCGGGCAAGGCCGTGCTGGTGGGGCATTCATGGGGCGGCACGGTCATCACCGAAGCCGGTGCTGACAGCAAGGTGGCCGGCCTCGTGTACGTGGCGGCGTTTGCGCCGGACGCTGGCCAGTCGACGGAAGAGGTGGGCAAGGACTACGCGCCCGCGCCGGGCATCGGCAAGCTCGTCGCGGACGCCAACGGCTATCTGTCACTGCCCCCCGCGGAGCTGGCGAGCGACTTTGCGCAGGATGTGCCCGCCGCGCAGGCACGCGTGATGGCCGCGACGCAAGGTCCCATCAAGGCCACGGCATTTGGCGAGCGCACCACGGTGGCGGCATGGCAAAGCAAGCCGTCGTGGTTCATCGTCAGCGCGCACGACTGTATGATCCAGCCGGATCTGGAACGCGCCATGGCCAGGAAGATTGGCGCCAAGGTGACGACACTGCCGACGAGCCACGTGCCGCAGCAGTCGCGGCCGCAAGATGTGGCAAAGGTGATTCTGGATGCGGTGCACGCGGTTGAGGCGCGCAACTGAGGCCGCGCGCGTGTTGCCTGCGCGTCAGTTCGGGCGTTGGCCCATGGCGCGCAGGAAGGTCTGCTGCGCGGTCAGCAACTCGCGGTAGGTGAGCGCGCGGTAGTCAAGTCCATGGGCGCGCGCCACCTCCGCCACGCGTGCAGCCAGCGCTGGATAGTGCCGGTGGCTATACGTCGGGAAGAGGTGATGCGTGAGGTGCCAGTTCAGGCCCCCGAGCCAGTAGCCGATCCACGCCGGTTGCGGTTGCCAGTCGCACGCGGTGTGGAACGCATGCTCGTGCCACGTGTGCGGCAGCTGGCCCGATTCGGGCGGCAGATAGAACGTCACGTCCGCCCAGTGCGTGCCCAGGATCAACGCGACCAGTACGCATGAGGCCAGCATCTGCCCAGCGAAGTAGCCGAATGCCACCCAGCCCCAGCCGAGGCCGAGCCGATGTGCCATCCAGGCCGGCACCGCCACCGCAATGAGCAAGTGCAACGCCTTCGCAGACAGGAACGTCATCCAGCCGCGCAGGCCGGGCAGCACGCGATCCGCTGCCAGCGGCGTGAGGCCAAGGCGATCCGACCAGTCGTAGATCCAGTTGATGTAGGGCAGCGACAGTGCAGCAATCAGCGGCCAGTAGCGATGCTGATAGCGAAACTGCGGATACCACGGCTGAAAGGGCGTCTGCCGCAGGAAGCGGTTTGCAGCGGTGTCGAGGTCGTAGTGCTCCACGTTGGCATGCGCGTGGTGATAGTGCACGTGGCGCACCGTCCAGTAGGCCGGTTCGATGCCGAGCGGGATGGCGGTCACACGCGTCATGAGGCGGTCCAGCCATGCCCAGGGGGAGAGCGCCCGATGCGCGCCGTCGTGCAGCACGTTCATGGCCAGCAGCATCGCGATGAACGGAAAGGCCATGTAGGCGAGCACGAATGTCGTCGCACCCGTGGCCGTCATCATGACGCCATACAGGAGGGCGGATACCACAACGAGGAAGGCGCCCTTGGCAATGAACTGCACATCGGCAAAGCGATGGTCGCCGTGCGCCTGCAGATGGTCGTGCGCGGCACGGCGCAAATCTTCGGCCAGCGACGAGGCGCGCGGTGAAGCGTAGCGGAGCTTAGCGAGATTCGGCATGCGGCGAAGAAGAGAGCGGCGATTCGGTCCGCAGCGCGTGCCACAGGCCGCAAGCAAGACCATGCAACCCGAGCGCAACGGCCAACGTGTCGGACAATGCATCGCCCGCGCCGCATATGCCGATCATCAGCACGGGCAGCGCAAGCGCCAGCAGCGGCCAAAGCCAGCGTCCCCAGCCTCGCCCATCCGACAATCCGCCCAGCGCCAGCGTGAGGAGCAGGATGAGCACGAACCAGCCCGCTTGCCAGTGCCCGGGCCACAGGCCGTCGGTGCGCACATAGTCGATCACCACGCCAAACAGCAGCACACCGCCGGTGGCGATCCAGCCGGCGGGCGTGGTGCGCGTATCGCGTTGCAGATGCGGCGTACGCAGCCCCAGCCATTGCAATGCCGGCACCACGTTGGCCCAGAACGGGTTGTCGCTGTGGGTGGGCTTGTGCACGCCATAGCGGATCGGCACGTCGGCCAGCGCGCGCTGATAGGTGCCGAACAGCTTGTCCCACAGCAGCAGCGTGCCGCCGAAGTTGCGGTCGATGTATTCCGGGTTGCAGCCGTGATGCACGCGGTGGTTGGCGGGCGTGACCATGAAGCGGTCCAACACGCCCGAGCGCCCGACCAGTCCGCAGTGGTTGTAGAACTGCACCGAGTAATGCAGGCCTGACACCGCCACGAACATTTCCGGCGTGACGCCGATCAGCGCCAGCGGCACGAAGAACGGCAGCGATGTCAGCGACGACAGCCACGCGTTGCGCACGCCCAGCGAGAGGTTGAAATGCTCGCCTTCGTGATGCACGGCATGGATCGCCCACAGAAAGCCGATCTTGTGATGCATGCGGTGCAGCCAGTAGAAGCCGAGATCCCATGCGACAAACGCGAAGGCCCAACCCGCAACCGGGTGCCAGCCATCCACCCAATGCAGGCTGGCATGGGCATATAGCCACGTGAAGCCCGCGACTTCCACGCCGCGGCACAGCCACATCAGCACGTGGCCGGAGTTGAGGTTGAGGATGACGTCGCGCCACGGCAGCGGTTGGCCGCGCCACCACTTGAGGGCAGCGAGTTCCAGCAGCACGCAGCCGAGCATCAATCCAAGCGGCAAGGCAAAGGCATTCATGTGGACACCGGTTCGATGGAGAGCGTTGACGCGCGCCGCGCCAACCATAGACGGACAGCCGCGCCGCACAGCACACCCACGGCTACGCCTGCCGACAGGTCAAGTGCGACGTGCCGGCGCGTCTGGATCGTGGCGTACAGGATGCCGAGCCCCCAGGCTGCGGCGAGCGCCGTGCGCATCGGCCTGCGCGAATCCGCGAGCGCCCACACCGAGAGCAGCGTCAGCGCCCCATGCAGCGAGGGCAGGCAGTTCTGGCTCGAATCCATCGCGATCAGCATGCGTTGCACGCTGCCGGGCAACGATGCATCCGCCAGCGGCGGGTAGTGCAGCGTGGTCGGCCACAGCATGAACACCGCACCGCTTACGAGCGCGCTCATCTGCATGGCGCGTTCCAGCCAAGGCAGGCGCGACACGTCGGCCCGCAGATACGCCAGCGGAATGAGCACGAAGAACGACACGTACAGCCAGATGCCCGACGTGCTGAACGGAATGGCGCGGTCCAGTGCAGTCTCGGGCACGATCGTGCCAACGCCTTGCAGCGCTCCGCAGAGGCCATAGACGAGGCCCACCGAACACCAGCCCAAGGCCATATGACGCAGGCGCGTGGCAAGCGGGCTCATCGTGCCGCTCCCGGCGCCGTGAGCCGGACGATGCGGCGGCGCTTGGTGGTGAAATCGGTGGCGATGCGCTCGGGTGTGGCGTGCCACGTCACGCGCGATGCATCGACGCCCTGGCAGGCGAAGACATCGGCCAGGTGCGCCCGGCACGCGCGTGCAATGTCGGCGTCGGCTGGTTGAATGGACAACGCGAGCGTGTTCGCATCGGTCTGCACCAGGCGGTAATCCGCGTGCAGCGGCAGCGCCTGTGCCAGCGCCCGCGAACACACGTCGGCAAACAGCGTGACGGTGCCGCCGCCCAGCGCGGGCAGGACGAGCGTATCGTCGCAACGGCCTTCGATACGCTCGATGGCCATCGCCGGATTGCCGCAGGGGCAAGCGCCCAGCGCCGGCTCGCGGCGGATGAGGATGTCATCGAGCCGGTAGCGCACGATGGGCTGCGTGCGGCGTGTGAAATCGGTAATGACGGGGACGAAGCGGCGCGCGTCCAGCCATTGCGGCTCGATGTGCACGTGCGCTTCGTTCAGGTGCAGCGTGCCGTGCGGGCAGGTCGCGCCCAGAAAGCCTTCGGTGGCCTGATAGACCTCACCGACGTTGCCAAAGGCCTGTGCAAGTAGTGCGCGGTCCATTGGCTCCAGCACTTCGGCGCCGGACAGCACCTGCACGGGCGCGATGTCGAGCCGGCCGGCAAGCTTCTCCATGGCAAGCGCACGCAGCACCTGCGCCGGCCCCACGATGATGGTCGGCTGCAATGCTTCCAGCGGCGCGCGGTGCGATTCGAACGGCGCAAACAGATCAAAGAACGAGAACGTCAGCCACGGGTTGCGCACGGCGGTGTACAGATTGCTGTTCGCGCGCAGGAACAGCGCGACGCGCTCGCCGTGCAACAGCCCGCGCGGCAGCAGCTTGGCGAGCAGAATGCCGGCCCACTGCGCACGCTCGGTCGGGCTCACGACGAATACGCCGCGTCCGCCGGACGTGCCTGACGACAAGCCCACCGAATACGCACCGACCGTCGGCCGGAAATCGCGTGACCGCTCGGCCTGTTGCGCACAGGCCAACACGTCGTGCAGGCGCAGGCCGGCGGTGTTCATGGCGTCGAAATTGGCCATCATCGTGGCCTTGTCCATTAGCGGCCATTCGTGCATCGGCTTCGATGCGAACGGGCGGAAATACGGGCTGCGAGTCAGCACGCGTTGCGTGAAGCGCGAGATCTGCCGCTGCTGGTGCGCTTCCAGCGCGGCGCGATCAGGCAGCCGCAGCCAGCGCGTTTGCCAGTACGACCACAGCAGGCGGTGCAACGCCGTCACAACGCCCCCTCGTGTGTGAGCAGGATGCGCACGTGGCCGCCCGCATCGAGCGCGTGCAGCTTGCGCAGCGTGTCGAAGTAGGCATGGCGGTCTTCCATGATCGAGTACGCCAATACCGACGGCCCACGCAGCTCCCGATAGCTCAGCGGCGACCAGGCGGCGTCGGCGGCCAGCAGCACCCAGCCTTCCTGCGTGCGCACGAACGCGCCAAGGTGCCCCGCGGCGTGGCCGGGCAGCGGCACGAGCAGCACATCGCCGTTGCTGTCGGGCAAGGCCCAGGCGGATGTGAATGGCGCCAGCTCCGGCGGCAGCGCCACTTGCTCGAACTGTTCGACAAAGCGCGTGCGCGTTTCAAAATCTTCGGGAATCAGCCCCGGCACGAAAGCGCGCCGCAACGCGGAAACGCCACGCAGCGCGCGCAGGTGCATCCATCCTTCGCCGGAGCAGATGACCGGCACGCCCGGAAAGTCGCGCAGGCCGGCAACGTGGTCGCCGTGGAAATGCGAGACGATCAATCCATCCAGATCAGCCGGGCGCACGCCCTGTTGCGCAAGCTGCGCCGCCATGGATTCCGACGTGTCGAAATACACGGGCGTGACCTTGCGATAGATCGCAAACAGGCCACTGCGCGTGTGGTCATGAAAATGCGAGGCGTAGCCCGTGTCCCACAGCCAGCGCCGCCCGGCGGCTTCGATCAGCCAGGCGCGTGCGGGAAACGCGCAGGTGCGCAGGCCCGCGCCGCGCAGCGCCACACACGCGGTATGCGTGCAGTACCCGGCTTCAAAAACGGACAACGTTGCCATGTTCACGTAACCAGTGAGCCGTGCGGCGGATGCCTTCGGCCATGTCGATGGGCGGCACGTAGCCGAGTTCGATGCGCGCGCGGTCGTTGGCGAGCGTCATGTCGTAGTGCAGAGCCGCGGCGCTGTAGCGCGTGAGCAGCGGCTCGCGGTGCGTGACGGCGCTGCCGGCCTCCATGACGCGGGCGGCCAATGCCATCGCCGGATACGGCACCGCGCGGATGCGATAACGCAGGCCGAGCTGCTGGCCCAGGAGTTGATCGAGCAGATCGCGCAGCGTGGCAGGCGCGTGGTTGGTGATGTTGTAGGCGGCGCCGGAAGGCACGTCGGCTGTGGTGGCGCACTGCATGGCGTGCACCACGTTTTCCAGATAGGTCAGGTCCATGCGCGCCGCGCCGCCACGGGGCAGGGGCAGCACGCCGCCGCGCAGCTCCAGCAAGTGCAGGATGCGCGGCAGGACCACGCGATCGTGCGGGCCGAACAGCCCGCGCGGCCGCAGGATGACGAAGTGCGTGCGGTGCTGCGTGGCGACCTGCTGCTGGATGGCCGCCTCTGCCAGCATCTTCGTCGCCGCGTAATGATTGGCGAAGCGCGCGGGGCGATAGCTCTCGGGCAGATCGGCGTGATGCTGGTAGTCGAAATAGATCGACGGTGTGGAGATATGCACGAAGCGGCGGACGCCACGCTTGACGGCACCTTCGGCGAGCGCCGCCGTGGCGCGCACATTGGCCGCGTAGAAGTCCGCATACGCACCCCACGGCGATGACAGCGCCGCGCAATGCCAGACCGTGTCGACACCGTCGAGCAGCGCATCCAGCGTGGTGGGTGTCAGCTGTGCCAGATCGGCCGGCACATAGTCTGCGCCACGGGCGGCAAAGGCGTCGCGTTGCGTGGCATCGCGCCCCGTCGCGCGCACGCGGGCGCCTTGCGCGAGCAGCGCGTCGACCGCGTTGCGGCCGAGCCCACCGGTGGCGCCTGTCACCAGCGTCGTCATAGCGTCAGCACCATGCCGCCGAGCGTCAGGCCGGCCGCCGTGCCGACCAGCAGCACCGGTTTGCCGGGCTCGATGCGTTGGGTCGTCATGGCTTCATGCAGCGCGGTGGGAATCGACGCGGCTACCTGGTTGCCGTGCTGCGCGTAGATATCGACCACGCTGGCTTCCGGCACGCCCAACCGCTTGCGCAGATGCTGCATTCCCAGGTGGCTTGCCTGATGCGGCACGACGACATGCATGTCGCGCAGCGTGTATTCGCTGCCGGCGAACAGCCGATCGAGGAAACCGTCCATCAGTTGCGAGGCGAGCTTGAATACGCGCTTGCCATCCATGTGAAACAGGTAATCGGTCGGTTGCGCGCCGGTGCGCGGGTTGCGGCGCGTGCCGCCCGCGCGGATTTCGCAGTAGGTTTTGCCGGCGGGGTACGTCTCCATGCGGTAGGCGTGGATGCCCGCGCCGGATATCGACGGTGCCGCTTCAACGATGACCGCCGCTGCCCCGTCGCCAAAGATCAATGCGGTCTCGGCGTCGTCCCAGTCGATGCCGCGCGAGGCGAGGTCGGACGCCACCACGGCGATGCGCCTGTACGCGCCCGTGGTCAGGAGGCTGCCCGCCACATGCAGCGCCGTCACGAAGCTCAGACAACTCGCATTGACATCAAACGCAGGCGTGCCGGCCGGCAGCCCGGCGGGCTCGAGGATGTGCGCGGCCGTGTTGGGCAGCGCCTGTTCTTGCACGCCCGAGGCGGAGATCAGCAGGTCGATGGACGCAGCCGGAACATCGGCGCGGCGCAGTGCATCGCGCACGGCAGCGCCGGCGAGTTCCGACTGGCGCTCGGCCAGCGTGGCATGGTGGCGAACGTCGATGCCGGACTTCTTGCGCACGTACCCCGCCCGATGCCCGAGGCGGGCATCCAGTTCAGCGGACGTGACTTGTTGCTCCGGCAGCGCCTTGCCGGTGGAAAGCAGATGAATCGGCAGCATAGATGCGGGCACGCACGGGGTGCGCGGCCCTGTTCCCTCTTCCGGCTGCCGCGCGCGCGGGGCGCATGCGGCAGCTTAGTGATCTTGTTTTGTTGCGCCGCGATTCTAGCGGGAGGACCGCGCCCGGCGAGATGAAAATTCGTTAATAGTGGTGACGTTCAGGCGCCGTAGCTGCGCAGCCGGTCGAGGTCGACGACCGTCACCCCGCCATATTCCAGCCGCACCACACCGTCCCTCTCCAGGGCCTTGAGCGACTGGTTGGCTGCCTGGCGCGTCATGCCAGAGAGCAGGCCGAGCTCTTCCTGCGTGATCTCGAGGTGGTCGCCGGCGCTGGGGTAGAGGACCGGGTTGAACAGCGAGGCAATGCAGCGCGCGAGCCGCGGCGTGGTATCGAGCATGCGGTCGTACTCGAGCAGCGCCATGAAGTGGCCGAGCCGCTCGTTGAGCTGCCGCACCAGGAAGCGGTTGAACGCGACGCTGTTCTGCACGAGCCACTGGAACGTCGCGCGGTTCATGAAGGCCATGCGCGTGTCGCGCAGCGCGATGATGTCGTAGCGGCGCGGCTCGTTCTTGAGCAAGGAGCCCTCGCCGAACCAGCCGCCGGCCGTGACCCCCGTAAAGGTGACGTTGCGCCCCTCCGGTGACACCGTGCCGATCTTCACCAGGCCGCTGACCACGCCCGTCCAGGAGTCCAGCACCGTGTCTTTCGCGCAGATGCAGCTGCCGCGCTCGTAGGTGCGCTCGATGATGCCGGTGCTGGCGCGCTCGGCTTCGTCGGCGGGCAGGTCGATCGACCACGCCGCAATGTGGGCCAGCCGCGCGCGGTTGATGCCCGGGCGCGCGGCGTCCTGCGGCTCACGCACGCTGCACGCCCACCGGCAGCGTGCTGATGCGGTGGACTTCCGGGGTGGAGAGCCAGTCGGTCGATTGGCACCGGAGGAACAGGGCCGTCGCGTCCTCGCCCCAGAACAGCTCGCCGTCGGCCGCAAGTGTCGGCACGCCGAACACGCCCAGCGCGATGGCGGCATCGGTGTGGTGCCGCAGTGCCTCCTTGACGGACGGCTGCTCGACGGCGGACACCCCTTGTGCAAAGCCGACGGCCTCGCACAGCGCTGCAAAGCCTTCGGTCGACCCGACATCGTGCCCGTCGCGCCAGATGTGCCGGAACACGGCGCGCACGGCTTCCAGTGAACCGCCCATGGCGATGGTCAGCCGCAAGGCCTTGATGGGGTTGAACGGATGGGCCGGCGGCATGCGAAACGGAATGCCCAGCTGCTGCGCACGGAACAGCGCATGCCGATATGTGAACACGCGCTTGGCGCCGATCTCTGCCGGGCCTTTCTGGCCCCAGTGATTCAGGATGGCGCCGAGCACCACGGGGCGCGGCGCGATGACGATGTCCGAGGGCAGCTTGTCGAACTGCTCGAGCTGCAGGTAGGCAAATGGCGAGATGACATCGAAGAACCAGTCGACAGTCTTGGCGGGCATGCGGGTCTCCTCCGGTGCGGTGTTGGCGGTGAGTGTCGCACGGTGCAGGCGTTTGTGCAGAGGGTGGCTACTCGCCGTACTGCCTGAGGCCGACGAGGTCGCGCACCTCGATCACACCGTAATCCACCCTGACCAGCCCCTGCTGTTCGAGCACCTTCAGGGCCTGGTTGGCGCGCTGGCGCGAGATGCCCGCCAGCAGCCCGATCTCTTCCTGCGAGATCTCGAGCGTGTTGCCCAGCCGCGGATACAGCAGCTCGTTGAACAGCGACGACACGGCTCGTGCCACGCGCGAATCAATGTCGAGCAGCCGTTCGTACTCGACCGCCGCAATGAACTGGCCGAGCCGCTCGTTCAGCTGCATCAGGAGGAAGCGGGTGAAGGGCAGGCTCGTGTCCAGCAGCCATTGGAAGGTCTCGCGCGGGATGAAGGCGATGCGGGAGCGGCGCAGCGCCATCACGTCGTACTTGCGCACTTCGTGCTTGAGCACGGCGCCTTCGCCGAACCAGCCGCCGGTCGGCACCCCGGTAAACGTGACGGACTTGCCGGATGGCGACACCGTGGTGATCTTGACCAGCCCGTCGACCACGCCCATCCACTCCTCGGCGCGCTCACCCTTGTGGCTGATGTAGTCGCCCGGGCCGTATTCGCGCACGTAGGTGGCCTGCCGTACGCGCTCGCGTTGTTCCGCGCTCAGGTCCGCTGCCCACGCGCAGTGGTCGATGAAGTCATTCGGCATGGGTTTTGGGAGTTCCTGTAGGGATTAACCCGGAATTGTCACCGGCGCGACATCCGGCCAAAAAGGCGTGGACTATCTTACCGTCACGATTGAGGCCGGGCACCAGAACGAACGCTCGTGCGGAAAATCAGCCTGCGAAGACGGGCGGCATACACGAACGGGTGGTTGGACACCCGAGCCTGGACACCAGCAGCAGAAGCGGCCTCCCGGTCAGGGAGGCGAAAGGGACAGGAGACACGCATGCAGGATTCGTCGGCGACGACTTTTCCGCGACTGCTGCTGGCGCACGCCCAGAGCAGGCCAGGCCACCCGGCCTATCGCGAGAAGGATCTCGGCATCTGGCAGACCACGACGTGGGCGCAGGTGGCGCAGGAAGTGCGCGCGCTTGCTTGCGGCCTGGCGGCGCTGGGCTTCGAGCGCGGCATGAACCTGGCCGTGGTCGGCGACAACCGTCCGCGCCTGTACTGGGCGATGACGGCCGCCCAGGCGCTGGGCGGCGTGCCCATCCCGCTCTACCAGGATGCGGTGGCCGCGGAAATGCTGCATGTGCTGGCCGATGCCGAGATCGCGTTTGCCATTGCCGAAGACCAGGAGCAGGTCGACAAGCTGCTCGAGCTGCAGCCGCAACTCGCGGCGCAGGCGCGTCCGCTGCAATGGATCGTCTACGAAGACCCGCGCGGCCTGCGCGACTACGACGATGCCGAGCTGATGTCGTATGAGCGCATCCAGGAGATCGGCCGCGAGTTCGACCGCGCGCATCCGGGCTTCTACGAGGCGGCCGTGGAGGCCGGCGCCCCCGATGACACGGCCATCATCCTCTACACCTCCGGCACCACCGGCAAGCCCAAGGGGGTGTGCCACGCGCACCGCAGCCTGATTGCCGTGGCCACGCGCGGCTGCGCCTTTGACGGCCTGCATGCCGATGACGACGTACTGTCCTACCTGCCGATGGCGTGGGTGGGCGACAACCTGTTTTCGTATGCGCAGGCCATGGTGGCTGGCTTTACCGTCAACTGCCCCGAGTCGCGCGAGACGGTGATGACCGACCTGCGCGAGATCGGCCCGACCTACTACTTCGCGCCGCCGCGCATCTACGAAGGTCTGCTCACGCAGGTGATGATCCGCATGGAAGACGCGGGCTGGATCAAGCGGAGGCTGTTCGACTGGGCGATGCGCGTGGCACGGCGCTGCGGTACGCAGATTCTCGACGGGCAGCCCGTCGCTGCGCTGGACCGCGCGCGCTATGCGCTGGGCGAACTGCTGATCTATGGGCCGCTGCGCAACGTGCTCGGCATGAGCCGCATCCGCGTGGCGTATACCGCCGGCGAGGCGATCGGGCCGGACCTGTTCCGCTTCTACCGCTCCATCGGCGTGAACGTGAAGCAGTTCTACGGCCAGACGGAGACCTGCGCCTATGTCTGCCTGCAGCCCGATGGCCAGGTCAAGTTCGATTCCGTGGGGCCGGCCGCGCCGGGCATGGAGATCCGCATTGCCGACAGCGGAGAGGTGCTGGTGCGCGGCGTTGGCCTGCTCAAGGGCTACTACAAGCGCGACGACGCCACGCGCGAGGCAATCGACGCCGACGGCTATTTCATGACCGGCGACGCGGGTCTCATCGACGCCGACGGCCACCTGCGGATCATCGATCGCGCCAAGGATGTCGGCAGGCTGGCCGACGGTTCGGTGTTCGCGCCCAAGTACATCGAGAACAAGCTCAAGTTCTTCCCGTACATCAAGGAAGCCGTGGCCTTTGGCGCCGATCGCGACCGGGTCTGCGTGTTCATCAACATTGACTTCGAGGCCGTGGGCAACTGGGCCGAGCGCCGCCATCTGCCTTACGCCGGCTATATCGACCTGGCCGGTCAGCCGCAGGTGATCGAGATGATTGCGGAGTGTGTGGCGCAGGTGAATGCCGACCTGGCGGAGGACCCGATGCTGTCGGGTTCGCAGATCGCGCGTTTCCTGATCCTTCACAAGGAGCTGGACCCGGACGACGACGAGCTGACGCGCACGCGCAAGGTGCGCCGCCGCTACATCGCCGAGAAGTACGCCGTACTGATCGACGCGCTGTATGCGGGCAGGCACGAGCAGTTCATCGAGACGCGCGTCCGGTTTGAAGACGGCCGCGAGGGGAGTGTCAGCGCAACGCTGAAGCTGGTGGACGCGAAGATCGTGCCGCCGGTCCAGCGCAAGGCGGCATAGATCAACAGACCGCCGCACGGGGAACAACATGACGCAAATGGCATGGCAAGGTGTGGCGAGGCAGACCGGCGCGGGCATCGGGCTGCCGGGGGGCCGGGCGCAGGCGGGTCTCGGCCCGCTGCAAGGCGAGGTGCTGCTCGACCTGCAGCACATCTCGCTGTCGTTTGGCGGGGTGAAGGCGCTGACCGATATCTCGTTCGACATTCGCGCGCACGAGATCCGGGCGATCATCGGGCCGAACGGCGCGGGCAAGAGCTCCATGCTGAACGTCATCAACGGTGTCTACCACCCGCAGCAGGGCCGCATCGTGTTCCGCGGCGAGGAGCGCCGCCGCATGAACCCGACCGCCATGGCACGGCAGGGCATTGCGCGCACGTTCCAGAACATCGCGCTGTTCAAGGGCATGACGGTGCTCGACAACATCATGACGGGGCGCAACACGCTGTTCCGCAGCAACCTGTTCGCCAATGCCGTGTGGTTCGGCCCCGCGCGCCGCGAAGAGATGCGCCACCGCCGCAAGGTCGAAGAGGTGATCGACTTCCTGGAGATCCAGGCGATCCGCAAGACGCCGGTGGGGCGCCTGCCGTACGGCCTGCAGAAGCGCGTGGAGCTGGGCCGTGCGCTGGCGGCCGAGCCGTCGATGTTGCTGCTCGACGAGCCGATGGCCGGCATGAACGTGGAAGAAAAGCAGGACATGTGCCGCTTCATCCTCGACGTCAACCGGCAGTTCGGGACCACCATCGTGCTGATCGAGCATGACATGGGCGTGGTGATGGACATCTCCGACCGCGTGGTGGTGCTCGACTACGGCAAGAAGATCGGCGACGGCACGCCCGACGAGGTCAAGGCCAACCCCGAGGTCATCCGCGCCTATCTTGGGCAGTCCCACGCCTGACAACCGAAGCGTGCAGCAGGAGCACACGACATGAGTTTCTTCCTTGAAGTGCTGGTGGGCGGGCTGTTGTCCGGGCTGATGTATTCGCTGGTGGCGCTGGGCTTCGTGCTGATCTATAAGGCTTCCGGCGTATTCAATTTTGCGCAGGGCGCGATGGTCTACTTTGCGGCGCTGGCCGTGGTCGGGCTGATGGACAAGGGCTTGCCGATCTGGGCGGCTGCCATCGGCGCGTTCGGCATCATGATCGTGGTGGGCATGGCAACCGAACGCCTGGTGCTGCGCAAGCTGGTGAACCAGCCACCCATTACGCTGTTCATGGCGACCATCGGCCTGTCGTTCTTCCTGGAGGGTCTCGGGCCGATGCTGTTCGGCAACGAGGTTCGCCCCATCGATCTGGGCATCGTCGACGAACCGATCGAGGCGATCCTCACGCATCTGAACATGGTCGTGTCGAAGTTCGACCTGACCTCGGCGCTGATCGCGGGCTTGCTGGTCGGGGTGCTCGCGCTGTTCTTCCAGTACACACGGGTGGGGCGTGCGCTGCGCGCCGTGGCGGATGACCACCAGGCCGCGCTGTCGCTGGGCATTCCGCTGCAGCACATCTGGGCGATCGTGTGGGGCGTGGCGGGGTTCGTGGCGCTGGTGGCCGGCATGCTGTGGGGTTCGCGCAATGGCGTGCAGTTCGCGCTCACGCTGACTGCGCTCAAGGCGCTGCCCGTGCTGATCCTGGGAGGCTTTACTTCCGTGCCGGGCGCGATTGTCGGCGGGCTGATCATCGGCGCGTCCGAAAAACTCGCCGAGATCTATGTCCCGCCGGTGTTCCAGTCGATGTTCGGCGGCAATTTCGGCGGCATCGAGGGATGGTTCCCGTATGTGTTCGCGCTGCTGTTCCTGCTGGTCCGCCCGGAAGGGCTGTTCGGCGAGCGGCATATCGACCGCGTTTGACGCCCACGTTGCGCTTTTCAGGAGACGCGCATGTTCTATCGCGAAGCCGGCCAGTTCAAGACCAGCTATGAGGCCGACAGCCAGGTCTTCCCGATCCGGCAGGACCGCATCGGCGTGGCCGTGCTGCTGGCGGTGGCCTTTGTGGGAATTCCGCTGGTGGGCTCGGAGTATTGGTTCTCGGCCATCCTGATCCCGTTCCTGATCTTTTCGCTCGCGGCGCTGGGGCTCAACATCCTTACGGGATATGCGGGCCAGCTGTCGCTCGGTACGGCGGCGTTCATGGCGGTGGGCGCGTATGCCGCATACAACTTCCAGCTGCGCGTGGAGGGAATGCCGGTGCTGCTGACGTTCGTACTGGCAGGCTTGAGCGCGGCGCTCGTGGGCGTGGCCTTCGGCCTGCCGTCGCTGCGCATCAAGGGCTTCTACCTGGCGGTGGCCACGCTGGCTGCGCAGTTCTTCGTGGTGTGGGTGCTCACGAAGTTTCCCTGGTTCTCGAACAACAGCTCCTCGGGCGTGATCACGGCGCAGCGGCTCGACCTGTTTGGCGTGCCCATCGATACACCGGTCAAGCGGTATCTGTTCGTGCTCGGCATCGTTGCGGTGATGGCCATGGTGGCGAAGAACCTCGTGCGCTCCTCCACCGGCCGCGCGTGGATGTCGGTGCGCGACATGGACGTGGCGGCCGAGGTGATCGGCATTCCGCTCATGCGAACCAAGCTCGCGGCCTTTGCCGTGAGCTCGTTCTACTGCGGCGTGGCGGGGGCGCTGTATGCGTTCTGCTATCTCGGCTCGGTCGAGCCCGACGGCTTCTCGCTCGACCTGTCGTTCCGCGTGCTGTTCATGATCATCATCGGCGGCGTGGGGTCGATCCTGGGCTCGTTCCTCGGGGCGGCGTTCATCCTGCTGTTGCCGATCTTCCTGGACAACGTGCTGCCGCCGCTGGCCGCACTGCTGCATCTGCCGTTCACCAACGCGACGGTGTCGCACATCCAGCTGATGGTGTTTGGCGCGCTGATCATCTTCTTCCTGATCGTCGAGCCGCACGGGCTGGCGCGGCTGTGGCAGATCGGCAAGGAGAAGCTGCGCCTGTGGCCATTCCCGCATTGAGATCACGTAGTCACCACCAAAACGAAATCCACCTGCCAAGGTGAAGGAGACGGTCATGAACATGCTGGTTAGCAAACTGCAACGCAGTGCCGCGGCGCTCGGAATGGCGGCCGCACTGGTGTCGCTGGCGGCGCCCGTGCAGGCGCAGACCGCCGAGCAGTTCATCGCGATCCCGAGCTATCGTGTCGGGCCCTATGGCACCAACGGGCAGTCGTGGTACGGCGGGTTTGTCGACTACCTGACCTACGTCAATCTCAAGGAGGGGGGCGTCAACGGCGTCAAGCTCGCGTGGGAAGAGTGCGAGACCGAATACAACAACGCCAAAGGCGTGGAGTGCTACGAGCGCCTGAAGGCGCGCAGCAGCGCCTCGCACGGGACGGCGTATCACGTCATGTCCACCGGCATTTCGTATGCGCTGGTCGACAAGACCGCCGCCGACAAGGTGCCGCTGGTCATGATGGGCTACGGGCGCACCGATGCCGTGGATGGCTCGGTGTTTCCGTATGCGTTTCCGCTCGTGACGACGTACCAGATGCAGGCCTCGGCCATCGTCAAGTACCTCGCGGACAAGAACAAGGGGTCGCTGGCGGGCAAGAAGATCGTCTACCTGTATCACGACTCGGCCTATGGCAAGGAGCCGATCGTCGCGCTCGAGGCGGAGGCCAAGCTCGGCAAGTTCAACCTGGTGGAGATCCCGGTGGCGCACCCCGGCAACGAGCAGGGCGCGCAGTGGCTGAAGATCCGCCAGGAGAACCCCGACTACGTCATCTTCTGGGGCTGGGGCGTGATGAACCAGACCGCGCTGAAGGCCGCGCAGAAGGTCGGGTACCCGCGCGACAAGATGGTCGGCTCCTGGTGGGCCGGGTCGGAGGAAGACACCATCCCGGCCGGTGAAGCCGCCAAGGGGTACCTGAGCGCAACCTGGAACGTGGCCGGCAAGAACGTGCCGCTCATCGCCGACATCGACAAGGTGGTGTACGGCGCCGGCAAGGGCAACATGCAGAACGCGTCGAAGGTGGGCTCCGTGCTGTACAACCGCGGCGTGTCTGCGGCCGTGGTGACGGTGGAGGCCATCCGCGTGGCGCAGGCGAAGTTCGGCAAGGGCAAGGTCATGAACGGCGAGCAGATGCGCTGGGCATTCGAGAACCTGAACCTGGGCAGCGCGCGCCTGCAGCAGCTCGGGGCCACGGGCCTGCTGCCGGAAATCCAGACCAGCTGCAGCAACCACGAGGGCTCGGGCAAGGTGAAGATCCAGCAGTGGGACGGCAGCAAGTGGGTCGTGGTGTCTGACTGGGTGGAGGGCAACAAGGGCCTCGTCCATCCGCTGTTCAAGGCGACCGCCGCGCAGTACGCGAAGGAGAAGGGCATCACGCCGGCGTGCGTGAAATCCTGAACCCGCACCGGCCGCCTCGTCCGCCGGCGTGGGGCGAGGCACGGCCTGACTGCACCCTCTTTTCGACCCACTTTGCACCGCACCATGAGCCTGCTGACCGTCAACAACATCGAGGTCATCTACGACCACGTCATCCTGGTACTCAAGGGCGTTTCGCTTGCGGTGCCCGAGGGGGGCATCGTCGCGCTGCTGGGCGCCAATGGCGCCGGCAAGACGACCACGCTCAAAGCCATCTCGAACCTGCTGCATGCCGAACGCGGCGACGTGACCAAGGGATCGATCGAGTACCGCGGCAGCCGCGTCGATCAGCTCACGCCCAATGACCTCGTGCGGCGCGGCGTGATCCAGGTCATGGAAGGGCGCCACTGCTTCGCGCATCTGACGATCGAAGAGAACCTGCTGACCGGCGCGTACACGCGTCACTTCTCGCGCGCCCAGACCCGAGACGCGCTCGAACGCATCTACGCATACTTCCCCCGTCTGAAGACGCGGCGCAAGTCGCAGGCCGGCTACACCTCGGGCGGCGAGCAGCAGATGTGCGCCATCGGCCGCGCCATGATGGCGGCGCCGCAGATGATCCTGCTCGACGAGCCGTCGATGGGGCTGGCGCCGCAGATCGTCGAAGAGATCTTCGAGATCGTGCGCGATCTCAACCAGCGCGAGAAGGTCAGCTTCCTGCTGGCTGAGCAGAACACCATGGTGGCGCTGCGCCATGCCGACTACGGCTACATCCTCGAGAACGGCCGCGTGGTGATGGACGGCACGGCCGAAGCGCTGCGCAACAACGAAGACGTCAAGGAGTTCTACCTGGGCGTGGCCGCCAATGATGACGAGGCCGGCGCGCGCCAGTCCTTCCGCGACATCAAGAGCTACCGCCGGCGCAAGCGCTGGCTGGCCTGAAGCGACCCGAACCCGCCCGTCTTCCCGAACACCTCCAACCGCCTGCCCACCATGCCGGAACATTTCGATGCCCTCGAGACGCGCGCGCCTGAACTGCGCGAACAGGCGCTGTTTGCCGCGCTGTCCAAGCAGATCGCGCATGCGCAGACGAATGCGCCGTACTTTGCGCAGCGGTTGCGCGATGTCGACGCGCAGGCCGTGACGTCGCGCGCGGCGCTGGCGGCGTTGCCGGTCACGCGCAAATCGGAACTGGCGGGCATGCAGAAGTTGTCGCCGCCGCTGGGCGGACTGAACGCCACGCCGCTGGGCGGGCTGCGCCACGTGTTTCAGTCGCCCGGGCCCATCCATGAGCCCGATGGTCACGGGCCCGACTGGTGGCGCACGGCGCGGGCGCTGTTTGCCGCCGGATTCCGCGCGGGGGACCTCGTCTACAACACGTTTTCGTATCACTTCACGCCGGCGGGGCTGATGATGGAATCCGGCGCGCACCGGCTGGGCTGCTGCGTGTTTCCGGCCGGTGTCGGCCAGACCGAGATGCAGGTGCAGGCCTTGTCGATGCTCAAGCCCACTGCGTACGTGGGCACGCCGTCGTTCCTGCGCATCCTGCTCGAGAAGAGCGCCGAGGCAGGCCAGCCCTGTGCAAGCCTCACCAAGGCCGTCGTCTCGGGCGAGGCGCTGCCGCCGTCGCTGCGCGAATGGCTCGCTGCGCAAGGCGTGGTGGTGCACCAGATGTACGGTTCGGCCGACCTGGGCCTCATCGCCTATGAGGCCGACGGCAGCGACGGCTGGGTCGTCGACGAGAACGTGCTGGTGGAGATCGTCGAGCCGGGGGGCACGCAGCCGATGCCGGAGGGGGAGGTGGGTGAAGTGGTGGTCACCGTGCTCGGCAATGGAGACTATCCGCTGATCCGCTTCGGCACCGGCGACCTGTCTGCCATCGTGGCTGGCTCTTCGCGGCAGGCCAGCCCATGCGGGCGCACGAACATCCGCCTCAAGGGCTGGCTGGGCCGCGCCGACCAGACCACCAAGGTCAAGGGCATGTTCGTGCATCCCGGGCAGGTGGCGGAGGTGGTGCGCCGGCATCCGGAGATCCGCGCCGCACGGCTCGTGGTGTCGGGCACGCCGGGCGTGGACGTCATGACGCTGCACTGCGACGCCACCGGCGATGATGCCGGCCTGCGTGAAGCCGTGGCCGGCTCGCTGCGCGAGGTGACGCGGCTGCGCGGCGAGGTGCGCTTCGTGGCGGCAGGCTCGCTGCCGCAAGACGGCAAGCTGATCGAAGACGCACGCGACTACGCCTGAGCGCATCTGGCGTGCATTGCCGGCCGCGTGCCGGCAACTGCCATCCGTTGACGGTGCCGGCGGCGTTGGCACCGCTCTTGCGCCTGCCCATGCGTGCGGTACGGCCCGCTAAGCGAAATCCCGTATATTCGTCCTCCGTGTGACGCTGGCCGAACAAACCGGCGTGCGCGCTGTCGCATCTTGGCCGGCTCCGCCGCGCCGCTGTCTCCCCCATCCTCGATCCGCCCCGACGTCACAGCAACGCATGCACGTAGAGACCCCGCTCATCTCCACCATCATCGGCGGCCTTGTGCTGGCCTTCATCTTCGGCACCATCGCGCAGCGGCTGCGCCTGCCGCCGCTGGTGGGCTACCTCATGGCGGGCGTGGTGGCCGGCCCCTTTACCCCGGGCTTTGTGGCCGACCAGAGCCTTGCCCCGCAGCTGGCGGAGCTGGGCGTGATCCTGCTGATGTTCGGCGTGGGGCTGCACTTCTCGATGAAGGAGCTGCTGGCCGTCAAGGCCATCGCCATTCCGGGCGCCATCGGGCAGATTGCGCTGGCCACGCTCATGGGCATGGGGCTGGCGTGGCTGCTCGGATGGGACTGGGGGCCGGGGCTGGTGTTCGGGCTGGCGCTGTCGGTGGCGAGTACCGTGGTGCTGCTCAAGGCGCTGGAAGACCGCGGCCTGGACCACTCGCACGAGGGCCATATCGCCGTCGGCTGGCTGATCGTGGAAGACCTCGTGATGGTGGTCACGCTCGTGCTGTTGCCGGCGCTGGCCGGCGCGCTTGGCGGCGCGGGCAGCACGTCGGTCAGCGCGTGGGACATCGCCAAGGTGCTCGCGATCACGCTCTCCAAGGTGGTGGCATTCGCGGCGCTGATGCTGGTGGTCGGCCGCCGCGTGATTCCGTGGATGCTCGAGCGCATCGTCATGACAGGCAGCCGTGAGCTGTTCCGCTTGGGCGTGCTCGCTACGGCGCTGGGCGTGGCGTATGGGGCGACCGTGCTGTTTGGCGTGTCGTTCGCTCTGGGCGCGTTCTTTGCAGGCATGGTCCTGGCCGAATCGGAGTTCAGCCAGCGCGCGGCCGAGGAGTCACTGCCGCTGCGCGATGCGTTTGCGGTGCTGTTCTTTGTGTCGGTGGGCATGCTGTTCGACCCCCGCGTGCTCGTCGAAGACACGTGGGCGGTGCTGGGCACGGTCCTGATCGTGGTGATGGGCAAGTCGCTGGCAGCGTTTGCGGTGGTGCGGGCGTTCGGGCACGGCAACCGCACGGCGCTCACGATCTCGGCGAGCCTAGCGCAGATCGGCGAGTTTTCGTTCATCCTGATCGGGCTGGGCATCGGCCTGGAGATCCTGCCGGTGCGCGCGCGCGGGTTGCTGCTTGCGGCGGCGATCCTGTCGATCCTGCTCAATCCGCTCATGTTTGCCCTGATCGACCGCATCAAGCGCGAGGTCGCCGCCGAGCCCGCTGGGGCCGATTGAGTTTCAAGGCCGTCCCCAACCGTTTTTGCCAACGAGGAGTGTTCATGAGCCATCTGACTATCGGGGTGATCGTCGGCAGCCTGCGCAAGGCGTCGTTCAATCGCCAACTGGCGCAGGCGCTGGTCGGCCTTCTGCCTTCGGGCGCGCAGGCGCAGTTCATCGAGATCGGTGAGCTGCCGCTCTACAACCAGGATCTGGACAGCAACCTGCCCGAGCCCGTGCAGCGCTTCAAGGCGGCCGTGGCGGGTGTGGACGCCATCCTGTTCGTCACGCCGGAATACAACCGCGGCATCCCGGGCGTGCTCAAGAACGCGATCGACTGGGGTTCGCGGCCGTATGGCCAGAGTGTGTGGGGCGGCAAGCTGGCCGGCGTTGCGGGGGCGTCGCCGGGCGCCATCGGGACGGCCCTGTCGCAAGCACAGTTGCGCAACGTGTTGTCGGCGTTGGGGGTGCAGGTCTTGCCGCTGCCGGAGGTGTTCTTCCACTTTGCCGGAGAACCCTTCGACGCGCAGGGCGGGGTGGTGGATGCGCGGACGCGCCAGTTCCTGCAGGGATTCGTCGACCGATTCGTTCAGTGGGCAGGCGCCAAGCGCGCCTGACGCATCGATCGACTGGGGTTCAGGGCCGGGCGGGCAGCGATATCCCGCCCGGCCGTGTTGCTTCGAGGGCCCGGATCAGGCCAGGAAAGCGGCGGCGCTGATGAGCCAGCCTGCTGCGACGCAGCTTGCGATCCAGGCGGCCATGACGGCGCCGATATCCAACCATTTCATCATCGTTCTCCTTACAGCACTTGCATTGCTTGTTCAGGCAATCGATGTCTGAACAACTGTTACGCAGTGTAGGTGTTGCAATGCGGAAGAACAATATCGCGACGGGTGAACAGACTGTTCCAAAGGTAACAACAAATTTCAGCGCTGGCGTGGTGCGGCCTGCGCATGTCGGGGCCCTGCCGCGCTGTGTCCTGGTCGTTGCTGCGACGCAACAATTGGCTGGGTCCGAGGGCGTTTCCGGCGATGCGATGTTGGCGCTCTGTTGCGGCGTGGCTCCTCAGATGGCGTTCGCCATGGCTCTTTTCATGGAGCCACGAGATTCGGTACGGTAATGCGGATCCTGTCCAACCCCTCGCTGCGCGCATGACCACCCTGAACGCCTACCAACAGCCCATCGGCACGCCGATGCCCGACTGGACCGCGCGTCCGCTGCCGCCGCACGCGCCGCTGCCTGGGCGGTACTGCCGCCTGGAGCCGCTCGACGCCGTGCGCCATGCCGATGCGCTGTTCGAAGCCGCCCGCCAGGCGCCCGACGACCGCCACTGGACGTACCTGATGGAAGGGCCGTTTGCCGACGCCGCATCCCACCGTGCCTATGTGGAGCGCATTGCGGCCAAGCGGGATCCACTGCAGTACGCCGTGATCGACGCGCAGACGGATCGCGCCGTCGGCACGCTGGCATTGATGCGCATCACGCCCGAGCACGGCGTGGTGGAGGTCGGTGCCGTGACGTTTTCGCCGTTGCTGCAACGCACCCCCGCGTCGACGGAAGCGCAGTTCCTGCTCATGAAGCACGTCTTTGAAGACCTGGGCTATCGCCGTTACGAATGGAAGTGCGACAGCCTGAATGCGCCGTCGCGTCAGGCTGCACTGCGGCTCGGCTTCCAGTTTGAGGGGATCTTCCGCCAGGCGGTCGTCTACAAGGGGCGCAGCCGCGATACGGCGTGGTTTTCCATCATCGATGCCGATTGGCCGCAGCTGCGGACGGCCTTCGAGCGGTGGCTCTCGCCCGAGAATTTCGATGCGCAGGGGCGGCAGCGCATGTCGCTCAGTGCGCTGCGTGCTTAGTCCATAGCGCGCTGCGGGCTCTGCGCGGCGCGCGAGGGCCGTTCCAGCGTCAGGCGCGCAGGGAAACCAGCGGCGGCTCGGCCGGGGTGAGCGCTTCGGCGCTGGCCGGATGCGCGGGCTGGGCCTGTTCCACGCGGCGGGCCTGCAAGCGGGCGTCGGTCACGCTCGATGTGCCGGTGACCTTGTCTGTCGTGCGCGCCTTGGTGGCCACCTCGGCACTGCCGGTGTCCGCGGACTTGCGCGTTTCCAACCGCGTCTCGGCCTGCTCCAGCCCTTTCTGGGCCTGAAGGCGGGCGATCTGCGCCTGCACGATCTGAATCTGCTGGCTCAGCATCTGCATCTGCTGCTTCTTCTGCTCGGCCGGCAATCCCTGCCCGGCCAGGTCTGCCATCGACTTCTGCAGGTTCTTGAGCTGCCGTTGCAGCCGTTCGATTTCATTGGCCGAGCCGCTCCCGCCGCCCGAAGCGCCGGTGGCCACAGTGCCAGAAACGGACGAGGAAGTGAGTTGCATTGCCATCTCGCTGATCAGTACGCCCTTGATCGGATGGCCGAGCGAAAACTTTAGCGGTCGCGGCGACTTTCTTTGCTGCTGCTGCGTTCTGGCAGATAGAATTAAATTCCGACTAAAGAAACAAAAAGCGAGAAGACTCGTTGGATACTTGGCGACGTTCGCCATGCTGCCCCGGCTTCTACGGGTTTACGTCTGTTATCCCGGCTCAAGATGCTGCGTAAAATAGAACAAGATTCTGTATAACAGAACGACAAAGAGGCAACGCATTCAAGGAGACGCCCATGCTTTCTTCCCATCCGGCCGCGAATGGCCGGCTGCCTCCCGGTTTGCCGGCGGTGCAGCTCAATCAGGTGTCAGTGCGGTTTGGCAGTTTTACGGCGGTGCAGGGCGTAGACCTGTCGATCGGCGAGGGGGAATTCGTGGCGGTGGTGGGGCCCACCGGGTGCGGCAAGAGCACGTTGCTCAACGCCGTGACGGGGCTGCTCAAGCCGGCCGGCGGCACGGTGAACGTGTTTGGCGAGCCGCTGACAGGCCTGAACGGCAGCGCTGGGTTCATGATGCAGCAGGACTCGCTGCTGCCCTGGAAGACGGCGCTCGACAACGTCGCGCTCGGCCTGGTGTTCCAGGGCATGCCGGTGGACGAGGCCCGCGAGCGCGCCCGTCCGTGGATGAAGAAGGTCGGCCTGGCCGGCTTCGAGGCGCGCTATCCGCATCAGCTCTCGGGCGGGCAGAAGAAGCGCATCAGCATGGCGCAGACGCTGATTCTCTCGCCCAAGATCGTGCTGATGGACGAGCCGTTCTCGGCGCTCGATGTGCACACGCGCCACCTCATGCAGAGCGAGCTGCTGCGCCTCTGGCAGGAAGACCGCAAATCGCTGCTGTTCATCACGCACGACCTGGAGGAGGCCATTGCCCTGGCCGACCGCGTGGTCGTCATGTCCGCCGGGCCCGCCAGCCGGCCGGTTGGCGATGTCGAAATCACGCTGCCGCGTCCGCGCAACGTGTCTGAAATCAACATGTCCGACGCGTTCATCCGCCTGTATCGCGAGATCTGGTCGATCCTCGGCACCGAAGTGGAGAAGAGCCATGCCGTCCAGCACTAACACGATGCCTACCGTGGGCACGCAGCGCGCCGGTCTCGCGCACAGGACCAAGATCCGCCTGTTCCAGCTGGCCGTGGTGGTGTTGATGTTCGGCTCGTGGGAGGGCCTCGGCCGCGCGGGCGTGGTCGATCCGTTCTATTTCTCGATGCCGTCGTCGATCGTCGCGCGCATCTGGGAGTGGTTCACCGCCGGCGACATCTACACGCATCTGGCCATCACCCTGGCCGAGACGATTCTCTCGTTCGGCATCGGCACGCTGCTCGGTATCAGCCTGGGGCTGTGGCTCGGCTTGTCCAAGCTCGCGGCCGAGGTGCTGGACCCGTTCATCAAGGTCTTCAATGCGATCCCGCGCATCCTGCTCGCGCCCATCTTCGTGATGTGGTTCGGGCTGGGGCTGACCTCCAAGGTGGCGCTGGGCGCGACGATGGTGCTGTTCATCACGTTCTTCAATACGTACCAGGGCGTGCGCGAGGTGAACCCCGTCATGCTGGCCAACGCGCGGCTGCTCAAGGCCAGCCGCATCAGCCTGCTGCGCCACGTCTATGTGCCGTCGGCCACCAGCTGGATTCTCTCGAGCCTGCGCGCTTCCGTCGGCATGGCCGTGATGGGCGCGATCGTGGCGGAGTACCTCGGCTCGTCCGCTGGCCTGGGCCACCTGATTGCGCAGGCCGAAGGCGTGTTCGATGCCACCGGCGTGTTCTCGGGAATCGTCGTGCTGTCGGCCTTCGTGATTGCGCTGGACCGCAGCGTCGATGCGCTCGAAGGCAAGTTGCTGGTGTGGCGCCCGAAGGTCGACCCCGAAACGGGCGCCTGAGCCCCAAGCACAATGAGGGAGACAACCATGAAGCGATGGATTTCGGCCCTGTTGTGTGCGGCCGTCTGCACGGCAGCCAACGCCGCCGAGCCGGAGAAGAAGGACGTGAGCCTGTCAGTCGGCTCGATGATCCTGAACTACATGCCGGTGCCGCTTACGCAGTCGCTGGGCAACTTCCAGAAGGAAGGGCTCAACGTGAAGGTGGAGAACTTCCAGGCCGGCGGCAGCAAGGCACTGCAGGCGCTGATTGCCGGATCGACCGATGCGGTGGTGGGCTTCTATGACCACACCATCCACATTCAGGCGCAGGGCAAGGACATTGTGTCGGTCGCGCTGCTCAACGTTACGCCCGGCATCGTGCTGGCCGTGCGGCCCGACCTGGATATCAAGAGCGGCAAGGATCTGAAGGGCAAGAAGATCGGCATCACCGCACCGGGCTCGTCCACCGATCTGTTTGCCCGCTATTACGCCATCAAGAGCGGGCTGCAGGTGAACGACGTGTCGTACATCGCCGTGGGTTCCGGCGCGCCGGGCATGGTGGCGCTGGATCGCAAGGAGATCGACGCGCTCGTCAACTTCGACCCCGTGGCGAGCCTGCTGGAGAAGCGCCGCGCCGCCAAGTTCCTCGTCGATACGCGCACCGATGCCGGCTCCAACGCCGTGTTCGGCGGCCGCTACCCGACCGCCACGCTGTACGTGACGCGCGACTTCATGACGAAGAATCCGGAGACCGTGCAGCGTCTGGTGAACGCCTTCATCCGCACGCTCAAATGGATCGACGCCAGCACGCCCGAGGCCATCGCCGACAAGATGCCCAAGGAGCAGCAGGTGGGCGGGCGCGACGTGTTTGTCGATGCGCTGCGCCACTCCAAGCCGATCTTCTCCAAGGACGGCCTGATGACCGATGCCGATGCCAAGGTGGCGCTGACGGTGCTTTCCAGCTACGACGAAAAGATCCGCAACGCCAGGATCGACCTGGCGAAAACGTACACTAACCGCTTCGTCGACCAAGCCCTGAAGACGGTCAAGTGAACCGTCTCGCCCAACCCGCCATGACCGCAGAGCGCCAAACCACCCAGAACGAGATCACGCCCGCCGCCAACGAGGGCGATGCCGCCACGCCGGGGCAGTCGGGGGTGGCTGCGCTGGACCGCGCGTTCTCGATCCTGTTTGCGTTCCGCCCCGGCGATTACGCGCTGACGCTGGCCGAGCTGGCCGCGCGCACCGGGCTGTACAAGAGCACGATCCTGCGGCTTGCCGGCTCGCTCATCCAGCACCGCATGCTGTTTCGCCTGGAAGACGGCCGGTACCAGATCGGTGCCGCGCCGTTGATGCTCGGCGCGCTCTACCAGCGCAGCATGCGCCTGGGCGACGTGGTGCTGCCGCACATGCGCGCGCTGGCCGAGGCCACCGGCGAGGCGGTGTCGTTCTACATCCGCGAGCGCGATGTGCGTGTCTGCCTGCATCGCGTCGATTCGAGCCACGCCATCCGCGATCACGTGCGCGAGGGTGACGTGCTGCCGCTGGAGCGCGGCTCCGGCGGGCGCGTGCTGTGTGCGTTCTCCGGCATGCAAGGCGCCACGTACGACGCGATCCGGCGCGATCACTACTACGTGTCGATCGGCGAGCGCGATCGGGAAACGGTGGGCCTGTCGGTGCCGGTGTTTGGCGTGCAGCAGGCGCTGCGGGGTGCGCTGTGCCTTGCCGGTCCGGCGTCGCGCATCGACGGGGCGCTGCTGCAATCGTGGCGCGTGCCGGTGCTGGAGCACGCCGCGCAAATCACGTCCACGCTGGGTGGCGACCCCGCGCCGCTGCGTCTCGCTGCCCAACTGATCTCTAAAACCTAGGCTCCGCCAAGACGCCCCACCTCCTGAGCGGGGCGAGGGGCGGAGCCGACTGTGTAGCAGGAGTTGTTTTCATGGCTTTGCCTCTCGCGGGTTTGCGCGTGCTCGACTTGTCGAACGTGCTGGCCGGGCCGTTCTGCGGCTATCAGCTGGGTTTGCTCGGCGCTGAAGTCATCAAGATCGAGGTGCCGGGCAATGGCGATCTCGCCCGCCGTCTGGGCGCCGATCCTGAGCAGGCGCGCCGCAAGATGGGCGCCTCGTTTGTCGCCGTCAATGCGGGCAAGCAGTCCGTCACCGTCAACCTGAAGCACCCCGAGGGGCGCGCGATCCTGCTCAAGCTGGTGGCGCAGGCCGACGCGCTGATCGAGAACTACCGCCCCGGCGTGATGGACCGCCTGGAACTCGGCTACGACGTGCTGCGCGAGGTCAACCCGCGTCTCGTCTACTGCGCCATCTCGGGCTTCGGCAAGGACGGCCCGCTCAGCGGCAGACCCGCATACGACCAGATCATCCAGGGCATGTCCGGCGTGATGAGCGTCACCGGCGACGACGCATCGGCGCCGCTGCGCGTCGGTTACCCGATCAGCGACACGGTGGGCGGCATCACGGCGGCGCTGGCCGTCACCGCATGCCTGCTCGGCGCGCAGCGTACGGGGCAGGGCTGCATGGTGGACGTGTCGATGCTGGAATCGACGCTCGCCACCATGGGCTGGGTCGTCTCCAACTACCTGAACGCCGGTGTGACGCCGCAGCCGATGGGCAACCAGAATTTCACCGCCGCGCCGTCGGGCACATTCACCACGGGCGATGGGCTGATCAACATCGCCGCCAACGAAGACAAGCAGTTTGCCGCGCTGTGCCGCGTGGTGGGGCATCCGGAACTGGCCACCGACCCGCGCTTTGCCGAGCGCCATGCACGCAAGGAACATCGCCAGCAACTCAACGACGCGCTGGAAACGGCATTGGCCGCGCGCCCGGCCGCCGAATGGGAGCCGCTGCTGATCGAAGCCGGCGTGCCGGCCGGGCTGGTGCTCGACGTGCCTGGCGTGCTGGCGCACGAACAGGTGACGGGCCGCGGCTTCGTCACCTCGTTCCCGGAGGCCGGGCAGCACGTGACGCGCGCGGGCTTCCGCCTCTCGGGCGAAGATCCGTGCCCGCAGACACCGGCGCCATCGCTCTCCGCCCATACCGACGACTGGCTTGCCAGGCTCGGTTACCGCCACGACCAAATCGAAGCCTTGCGCGCCGAAGGCGCCATCTAATCATGACGACCGCACCGACACAGGACGCCGCCGGCCTCGCCGCCGATTACTGGCGCACCGACATCATCGACATCGAACCCGGCCGCATCCACGTACGCGGCTACCCGATCCAGGAGCTGATCGGCCAGATCGGCTTTGCCGAAATGATCTGGCTGATGCTGCGCGGCGAGCTGCCGGCCAAGGGGCAGGCGGCCTTGCTGGAAGCGGCGCTGGTGGCGTCGGTCGATCACGGCCCGCATGCGCCATCCATTGCGATCGCGAAGATGGCGACAAGCTGCGGCCTGCCGCTCAACGGCGCGATGGCGTCTGCGTTGAACGCGCTGGACGACGTGCACGGCGGAGCGGGGCAGCAGGCGGTCGAGCTGTTCCACGATATCGAGGCGCGCATGTTCGACGGCGCCTCGCTGGAGGCGGCCACGGCGGCGGGCGTCGATGCGTTCATCGCCGCGCACGGCAAGTACCTGCCGGGCTTCGGGCATCGCTTCCATCCGGTGGACCCGCGAGCGGTGCGTCTGCTCGCACTGGTGGACGAGGCCGCGCAAGACAACGTGGTCGGCGGTCGTTATGCCGCCATCGGCCGGGCCATCGCGGCGCTGCTGGCTGCGCGCAAGGGCCGGCCGATCCCGATGAACATCGATGGGGCGACTGCCGTCATCTATGCCGAGCTCGGGTTTGCCGCACCGTTGGCGCGCGGGGTGTTCTGCCTGTCGCGCGCGGTGGGCATCCTGGCGCATGCGTGGGAGCAGTCGGGCCGCGACGAGCGCAACAAGGGCCCGATGCCGCGCCAGTTGCCCTACCGCTATACCGGCGCGTCCACGCGGCATCTGCCGCAGACCGACGCGGCGACTGCGTCATGACGTATTGCAACTGGCCCCCGGTCGAGACCACCGTCCTTGCCGAAATGCCGGCCGCCCTGCGCCGGCCCGTCCCGACCGGCCGCGTGTACCGCCTGCGCGCCGATGGACGCCTCGACTGCCTGCTCTCGAACGGGCCCAGCCCGAATGGCCTGGCACTGACACCGGACGAATCCGCCCTGTTTGTCGCCATGACCCGCGACAACGCCGTCTGGCGCCTGCCGCTGCTTGCCGACGGCAGCACCAGCAAGGTCGGCCGCTTCGCGCAGTTCCATGGCACCAGTGGCCCGGACGGCATGGCGATGGACCCGGTCGGCAACCTGCTCGTCGCGCATGCCTCGCTGGGCGCGGTGTTCGCGCTGTCGCCCCACGGCGAGCCGCTGGCCCGCATCGCATCGTGCCGCGGGCGCTCCACCACCAACGTCGCGCTGACCCCCGATGGTCAGGGCATCGTCATCACGGAGTCGGCAACCGGCACCGTCCTCCAGGCCAGCTGGCGCGGGCTCGAACTCGCCTGACGGTCATCTTCCGCGCGCCGAGGGGGCACGCCCGGCCCATGGGTGCGCGGCGCAGATCACGCAGCGCCTTCCGCCATACCGTCGATTCCGCACCTGACAAAGTGCACCGGCCGGTTTTGTCTCAATATGAGAGACATGTATCTATAGGTAATACAGAAGGGTAGGAGCTGTCCTACAAAGCTGGGTTCGTACTGTAGGAGCGATCCTACAAAGCTGCCTGTTGCCGGTCGGAACTGTCCTACATGGCTTGTAGGAAGCAGTAAGAAGTGTCCTACAAACCGTTAACCGAGCATCCCATGCTCACAGTCGCAAAACTGCCACGTCTTCTTTGTCGAATGAGGGTTCACAAGCGCAACAATATTGCTTTTTTGAGACAAAGATTGGGGTAAATACGTGTCAAACGTCCGCTTTAGCACATTGTCTATCCCGGGTCCGTCGGCCCACAAACGCTTCTCGTGCAATGTTTGTTAACACATTTGTAGGAAAATGGCCTACAAGTTTGTCGGAGAACTTACCCCCCTGATGTAGGGGGCTACCCTTCTTTACTTACCCTCAACTGAAACCCACAATGTGTTCAACACAAAACAACTTCACCATGTCTTGATTGACGTGAGTAAGAAGGGGCGGAAAGTGCCGGCAACGGCGCCGACCGCCAGAAGCATCCGGTCTGTGGGGATCGGGGCATGTCCGGCGAGGGTAGGTGCAGACGAAGTCTGTGCTACCGGACAGCACCGTGCGGGGTCGGATGCACGCTGTACTTTTACTGCACACGACGGGACAACATGGATACGCAAGACATTGTTTCCGAGATCAGCGAGCTGAATCTCACCTACCTGATGCTTGCCCAGCAGATGCTGGCCAAGGATCGCGATGCCGCGCTTTTTCGCCTCGGCATCTCCGAAGAACTGGCTGACATCCTGCTGACGATGTCGCCCGCGCAGATCGTCAAGCTGGCCAGCACCAACGTGCTGCTGTGCCGCTTCCGCTTCGACGATCACGCCATCCTGGGTCTGGTGACCCAGCCGCACCGTGACAAGGGCCTGCAGCAATCGCAAATGTCGATCCTGCTGGCGCGTCAGGCGGTTGAGCAGATCAACTGAACTGTTTGCGGCGGGTTTTCCGCCGGGTTCAGGGATTGCACTTTGGATGAGTAGCAAGCGTAGCGGGAGCAGTGCCATGCGACACACCAGCGTCATGAATGAAGTCGAGCAGATCCACCTGGCAGCGGAATTGATTTCGCTCGGTGCGCGTCTGCAACTGCTGGAACAGGAGACCACGCTCAGCCGTGAGCGCCTGGTCAAGCTGTACAAGGAAATCCGGGGGGAATCGCCGCCCAAGGGCATGCTGCCGTTCTCGGCGGACTGGTTCCTGACGTGGTCGCCGAACATCCATTCGTCGATTTTCCTGAACATCTATCGCTTTCTGGGCGAGAACAGCCGCAGCACCGGGGTGCGCCGCCTGATCTCGGCCTACAAGCTGTACCAGGAACACATCTACGTCCATGAGCAGGAAGAGGTGCTGTCGATCACCCGTGCGTGGATGATGCTGAAGTTCTTCGAGGGGAAGATGCTGCACACCGTGAAGTGCAAGCGCTGCACCGGCCATTTCGTGGCCCACGCAGACGACCTGCACCACGATTTCGTGTGCGGTGTGTGCCAGCCGCCGTCGCGCGCCGGGAAGAAGAAGCGCGTGGCTGGCCAGGCCGATGCGGTCGCAGAGAAGACGATCGAAGCCTGACGCGGTAGGGACGGAAACACGGACGGCCGGGAACGCCGGACGGGAAAGACGGGAAACGGGAAGCGCCGGCCAGTCCGGCACGCAGTACGCCACATATCGAACACAACCCGCGCACGAGCAGCACAGGGGCTCAGACAGTCAAAAAAGGGGAAGGGGGTACGCCGGTCGCAGGCAACTGCAGACCGGTTTTTTTTTGTGCGTCCCGTCGTGCATGTGCCTCCTTCCGTATCGGCACGGCCCCACCGGTTGACGGCGCCCGACGAACGCGTTGGGCGCACCCGGTGCCGCCTGCGCGCCACGGTTACCCGAAGAAGAGGGGGCGGAAAGCGATTTCCGCCCCTTTTCTCATGGGTGCGCGGCCGCCTTTGGGAGGGTGATGCTCAAGCCGCCCGTTTTGCTGCCGTTCATGGTGGGTAAGGGGTGCGCGGCGCGGTGTTCCGGACCTGCGGGGGCTGCAAAAGCCTGCGCGAGCCTTCAGTTAACCCGTGCCATGCCGTTATTCCCCTTGTATTGATCGCAGGATCCCATTCAGGAGTTCACCCCGTGCTAGTCGCCATCGGTTACATCGTGATTCTCGCCTCGGTGTTTGGCGGCTACATGCTGGCCGGAGGCCATCTGGGCCCCCTGTTCCAGCCGACGGAGCTGCTGATCATTTTCGGCGCCGGCTGCGGTGCGTTCGTCGTCGGCAACGACAAGAAAGCCATCAGCGCCACGCTCAAGGCCCTTCCGGGCCTGTTCAAGGGCTCGAAATACACCAAGGCGCTCTATATGGAAGTGATGGCGCTGCTGTACGTGGTGCTGTCCAAGATCCGCCGCGAAGGGATGATGTCCATTGAGGCCGACATCGAAGCCCCGCACGAAAGCGCGCTGTTCGCGAACTACCCGGCCATCCAGGCCGATCACCACGCGCTCGATTTCATCTGCGATTACCTGCGCCTGATGGTGGGCGGCAACCTGAATCCGTTCCAGATCGAAGCACTGATGGATCAGGAAATCGACACCCACCACCACGAGGCCGAACAACCGGCCCGCATCATCACCAAGGTGGGCGACGCCATGCCGGCCTTCGGCATCGTGGCCGCCGTGATGGGTGTGGTGCACACCATGGGTTCGGTCGGCCTGCCGCCGGCGGAACTCGGCAAGCTGATCGCCTCCGCGCTGGTCGGTACGTTCCTCGGGATCCTGCTGGCGTACGGCTTCATCGGGCCGCTCGGTTCGCTGCTCGAGCAGCGCGCCGAAGAATCGACCAAGTTGTTCCAGTGCATCAAGGTGACGCTGCTTGCCAGCATGAACGGCTACGCCCCGGCGATCGCCGTGGAATTCGGCCGCAAGGTGCTGTTCTCGACCGAGCGCCCCTCGTTTGCGGAGCTGGAAGACCACGTGCGCGGTGCCAAGACGGCGTAGCGGGAACCCATGACCACGAAGCGCAGCCGATGAGCCGCGCCGGATAACGACGCAGTACACACCGACGGGAACGGACCATGAGCAAGTCCAGCACGCCGACCTTCATTGTCATTCGGCGCAACAAAAAAGGCGGACACGCGCACCACGGTGGCGCGTGGAAGATCGCCTACGCCGATTTCGTGACCGCAATGATGGCGTTCTTCCTCCTGATGTGGCTGCTGAGCTCCGTGACCAAGGCCGAGTTGTCCTCGGTGGAAACGTACTTCCGCACGCCGCTGAAGGTGGCGCTGTTCGGCGGTGCCGGTTCGGGCGACCAGTCCAGCATCCTGAACGGCAGTCCGGCCATCAAGCAGAACATGCCGCAGCCCAACCCGAGCCCCAGCCCCACGGTGCAGCGCCAGCGCAACATCCGCGACGAATCCGATGATGCGGTGCTCAACAAGCTCAAGCAGAAGATCGCCGAGATGGTCGAGACCAACCCGGTGATGAGTCAGTTCAAGCACCAGCTGCTGATCGACATGACCAGCGAGGGGCTGCGCATCCAGATCGTCGACCAGCAGAACCGGCCGATGTTCGCCAACGCCAGCGCCGAGGTGCAGCCGTACATGCGCACGATCCTGCGGGAGCTGGGCTCGGCGCTGAACGACGTGCCCAACCCGATCAGCCTGTCGGGCCACACCGATGCCACGCAATACGCCACGCAGCACGGCTACAGCAACTGGGAGCTCTCTGCCGACCGCGCCAACGCTTCGCGCCGGGAACTGATCGCGGGCGGCATGAAGCCCGAGAAGGTCAGCCGCGTGGTGGGCCTGGAGGCATCGGTGCCCCTGGACAAGACCAATATCTACAACCCGATCAACCGCCGCATCAGCATCGTCGTGTTGAACAGCCGTGCGGCCGAGGCCGTGCGCTCGGGTGGGGTCGAGCCGGTGGCCGACCTTCGCAACGACGGCAAGGACACGCTGACCGACGCCGCCGCACGCGCCACGGGTGTGGCCGATGCGATGTCGCCGGCCAAGCCAGCAAGCGCCGAGGGGAGAAAGACGCAATGAGCGAGAAACATATCCTGGTGGTGGACGACTCCACGTCGATCCGCCGCATGATTGCCGCGTGCCTGCGCGAATGCGGCTTTGCCGTGACGGAGGCCGCCGACGGCAGCGCGGCGCTCGACGTTGTGCGCGAGCACGCCGGCAGCGCGCATCACCTCGTGATCACCGACCAGGTCATGCCCTCGATGGACGGCCTGACGCTCATCCGTGCACTGCGCGCGCTGCCGGCCTACGCCGACACGCCCATCCTGATGCTCACCACAGAGGCCGACGGCACGATCCGCGAACAGGCCCGGGCGGCCGGCGCGACCGGCTTCCTGCCCAAGCCGTTCGACCCCGAGGGCCTCACCGATTCTGTCATGCAACTGTTCGAATGGCATGCGCAGACCCACCGGTCTGCGTCGGCCCATTAATCGACCGAGACGACCAACATGAACCTCGATCTCAGCCAGTTTTTCGGCGCCTTCTTCGAAGAAGCGGAAGAGCTGCTCGTCGACATGGAGCGGCTACTGCTCGATCTCGATCTCGCGAATCCTTCTTCTGATGATCTGAACGCCATCTTCCGCTGCGCGCATTCCATCAAGGGCGGTGCGGCCACCTTCGGTTTCACGCACATGACCGAACTCACGCATGTGCTGGAGTCAATTCTGGACCGCGCACGCACCGGCACCCTGCAACTGCGCGAGAACATGGTCGATGCCTTCCTGGAAACGAAAGACGTGTTGAAAAGCCAACTTGATGCCTACCGGCAAGAGCACCCCATCGATACGGCCACGCTCGAATACATGGTGGCCAAGCTCAACAGCCTGACTGCCGACGACGCCGCCGCGCCGGCTGCGCCCGCTCCTGTGGCCGCCGCGCCGGCCCCGGTGGCGGCCCCCGAACCCGGGCCGGTGGCGGCCGAGGCACCGGTGGCTGCGCCCGTGGGCGCCATCGACGGCGGGCTGGACATCAAGCTCATCGACGTCTCGAATGAAGACTGCGAGCTCATCGTCACCGAACTCAAGCACCTGGGCACCGTGCTGCGCCACGTGCGCAGCGGCCGCAACAGCGACATCGTGCTGCAGAGCACGTGCACGCCCGACGACATCATCGCGGTGAGCTGCTTCATCATCGACGCCGATCAGATCGTCATCACGCCGCACGCTGGTGACGCCGCGCCGGCTGCCGTTGCACCGGTGGCCGAAGCCGCCGTTGCCGCGCCGACGCCGGCCGCAGCCCAGACCGCCGTGCATGCGCCGGCCGCCAACGAGGCGGTGCCCGCGCCGGCTGCTGCCGCACCGGTGCCGACGCGCCCCGTCGCAGCCGAAAAGCCGGCCGTGGCGGCGGAAACGTCGATCCGCGTGGGGGTGGAGAAGGTTGACCAGCTCATCAACCTGGTTGGCGAGCTCGTGATTACGCAAGCCATGCTCGCGCAGACTGCGTCGTCGTTCGACCCGGTGTTGAACGAGCGCCTGTTTGCCGGCCTGTCGCAGCTCACACGCAACGCACGCGACCTGCAGGAAGCCGCCATGTCCATCCGCATGATGCCGATGGACTACGTGTTCAACCGCTTCCCGCGCCTGGTGCGCGACCTGGCGCACAAGCTCGGCAAGCAGGTCGAGCTGTCGACGTTCGGCAAGTCGACCGAACTGGACAAGGGCCTGATCGAACGCATCATCGATCCGCTTACGCACCTGGTGCGCAACAGCCTGGACCACGGCATCGAATCGCCGGAAGCCCGCGTCGCGGCTGGCAAGGATGCGACCGGCCAGCTGCTGCTGTCCGCGGCGCACCAGGGCGGCAACATCGTCATCGAGGTGAGCGACGACGGCCAGGGCCTGAACCGCGACAAGATCCTCAAGAAGGCGCGCGAGCGGGGCCTGCCCGTGTCGGACAACATGACCGACGACGAGATCAACCAGCTCATCTTCGCGCCGGGCTTCTCCACCGCCGATCAGGTGACGGACGTGTCCGGCCGCGGTGTGGGCATGGACGTGGTGAAGCAGAACATCCAGTCGATGGGCGGCTATGTCGAGATCCAGTCGCAGAAGGGCAAGGGCACGACGATCCGCATCGTGCTGCCGCTCACGCTGGCGATCCTGGACGGCATGTCGGTCAAGACCGGCGACGAGGTGTTCATCCTCCCGCTGTCGTGCGTGGCCGAATCGCTGCAGCCGCGCCCCGAAGACATCAAGGCTGTGCCAGGCGGCGGGCGGCTGCTGAAGGTGCGCAACGAATACCTGACGCTGGTGCCGCTGTACGAGCGCTTCCGCATCACGCCGTCGATTCCCGATCCGTCGGAAGGCATCGTCGTGATCCTCGATTCGGAGGGCAAGAAGATCGCCCTGCAGATCGACGAGCTGGTCGGCCAGCAGCAGGTGGTGGTCAAGAACCTGGAGACCAACTACCGCAAGGTACCGGGCATCTCTGGCGCGACGATCCTGGGCGACGGCAGCGTGGCGTTGATCGTCGACGTGTCGGCGCTGATGCGCGAGACCCGCGCCGGACATTCAGAAAACGCCATGCGTGCCGTTACTGCCGAAAAGCAGGAGATGGGCGAAGCACAGGGCGGGCGTTTCTCGACCGAGGCCATGGCCGCGGCATAAGCGTCCACGCCAGGCTGCATGCATCAGCCACCCACATCGAATTCAATCTAGTGGCCCGACGGGCCAAGGGGAGCCGCAATGGAAGTCAAGGAACACGCGATCGGAGAAGACACCGGCGGGGAAGAGTACCTGGCCTTCACGCTGGGCCGCGAGGAATACGGCATCGACATCCTGAAGGTGCAGGAAATCCGCGGCTACGAGACTGTCACGCGCATTGCCAACGCACCGGACTTCATCAAGGGCGTGATCAACCTGCGCGGCATCATCGTCCCGATCGTGGACCTGCGCATCAAGTTCCAGCTCGAGCGCGTGGAGTACAACCAGTACACCGTCGTCATCATCCTGAACCTGAAGGACCGCGTGGTCGGCATCGTGGTGGATGGCGTGTCCGACGTGCTGACGCTGCAAAGTCAGCAGATCAAGCCGGCGCCGGAGTTTTCGGGGGCGCTGGACACGGAGTACATCCGCGGCCTGGGCTCGATCGATGAACGCATGCTGATCCTGGTGGACATCGAGCGACTGCTCATGTCGGCCGACATGGCACTGTGCGACGAGGCCGAAGCGGCCTGATCGGCAACATGAATCCGGCCGGGGCGCGTTGCGTGCCCGCGGCCGATCGGTCCGGGCCGGGGAGGCCCGGCAGGCGACAAGACACCGCCACAACAGGTGCAGCGCCTCAAGGGGAGGAAAGCATGTTCAGCAGAATGACCATCCGGCTCCGGTTGGGGCTGATGATGGCGGGTGTGGGAGTGCTCGCCGTCATCGTTGGTGTGACGGGCCTCATTGGCATGCGGCACGCCAATACCCGTGTGCAGGAAACGTACTCCGTGCAACTGGCGGGGGCCGTCGCATTGGCGGAGTCCGATGCCAACCTGCTGAGCCTGCGCATCGTGCTGGACCGGGCCGCCATGGCGCCCAATGCGCCAGGGATCGACAAGACGATCGAGCGCGCGAGGATGTTCCTCGACAAGTCGGACGCCGCCTGGAAGCGCTATCGCGCGCTGCCGGTCGCGGCCGACGAGCGCAAGCTGGCCGAGCAGGCCGAAAGCCAGCGCGCCGCCTTCCTGCGCGATGGCGTGGAGGTTCTGCTGCAGGCGGTGCAGGCGCATGACGAGGCGCGCATCAGCAAGACCGTCATGGACGTCATGCCCGCGCTGTACCGCCCGCTGGGCGATACGGTGATCGCCCTCAACCGCATGCAGGTGGATGTCGCCCGCGCGAGCTACGAGGCCACGCAGCGTGAGCACGACAACCTGAGCGCGCTGACTTCGGCGCTGCTGCTGGGCGGCATCGTGGCCGGTGGGCTGATGACATGGGCGCTGCGCCGGTCCATCACGGTGCCGCTGATGCAGGCCATCGAGCAGGCCGAGCACATTACCCAGGGCGACCTGACCCACACGATCCATGTGGACCGCGCCGATGAAACCGGCCGCTTGCTGCTGGCCCTGCAACGCATGCAGGAAAGCCTGCAGAGGATGGTGGGCCAGGTGCGCGCGGGCTCCGACTCGATCGCCAGCGCCACGCAGCAGATCGCCAGCGGCAACGCCGATCTGTCGCAGCGCACCGAGCAGCAGGCTTCCGCGCTCGAGGAAACCGCATCGAGCATGGAAGAGCTCACGAGCATCGTGAAGCAGAACGCCGACAACGCCCGGCAGGCGAGCCAGCTGGCGGGCAATGCGTCGGATATCGCCGTCAAGGGCGGCGAAGTCGTGGGCCGCGTGGTGGAGACCATGGCGGGCATCAATGAAAGCAGCAAGAAGATCGCCGACATCATCGGGGTGATCGAAGGCATTGCCTTCCAGACCAACATCCTGGCGCTGAATGCGGCAGTGGAAGCTGCGCGTGCGGGCGAGCAAGGCCGCGGCTTTGCGGTGGTGGCCGGCGAGGTGCGCAGCCTCGCGCAGCGTTCGGCCACGGCGGCCAAGGAGATCAAGGCGCTGATTGGCGATTCGGTGGGCCGCGTGCGCAACGGCTCGGCGCTGGTGGCGGAGGCCGGCGAGGTGATCGAAGAAGTCGTGGTGGCCGTCAAGCGCGTGACCGACATCATGGGCGAGATCTCGGCCGCCTCGGACGAACAGAGCAGCGGCATCGAGCAGGTCAACCAGGCCGTGAACCAGATGGACGAGGTCACGCAGCAGAACGCCGCGCTGGTCGAGCAGGCGGCTGCTGCCGCCATGTCGCTGCAGGAGCAGGCCGATGGGCTGCGCCAGGCCGTGGCGGCCTTCCGCACGCAAGCGGGTACGCCGGCCGCAACGCCATCTGCGGGCCACCCCGAATCGCGCGTTGCCGCAACCGCGGTGGCCAGGGCCGAACCGCAGGCCAAGGCCGCCCGTGTTCGCGCGGCGCGCCCGACGCCGACTGCCGCGGCTCCGGCCCGAGCCACCGCTGCGGCCGTGGCGGCAGCGCCTGCAACCGTACAACAAGGCACGCGCAGCGCAGCCGCCGCCCCTGTGGCAAAGGCGGCCGCGCCAGCGCCCAAGTTGCAAACACCGAAGCTGGTCGCCGCAGGCGGCGACGACAGCGACTGGGAAACCTTTTAACCATGTATGCACGAGATCTTCGCTGCTCGCGAAAGCTCTCTCGTGCGTGTTTGTGGTGTGCAGCCTGCCCCTCGGGGCAGGTTTTTTTTTGCCTGGGCAGGTCATGTCGCAAAGACGGGGTGATCCCCCTCTGAAGGGGCATGCGCCCTAGGCGGTTCTAAAGAGCCGTCCCCTGGGGGCCGATAGCGGTTACAGGGGCATACAGAAAGAGAGGGGTAGACAAACATGGGTTGGATCAAGCGCTTGCCGGTGTCCACGGTCCTCACCGGCGGATTCCTGATCGTGGCCGCAATGGGTGCGGCCATTGGCGGGTTGGGCATCTATACGATCACGCAGTTGACGAAAGCCAGCGAAGAGCTGGCCCAGAAGCAGATGCGCGCCATCACGCAGATGGGCGGTGCGGCCAACAGCCTCGCCCATGCCAGCCGTGCGCAGACGGCACTGCTGATCGCCACCACGCTCAGCGAGCGCAAGACGCTCAGCGGCCAGATCGCCGACAGCATGCAGCGCCTGAAGGAGGGCGTGGACAACGTGCGTCCGCTGTTCACCTCTGACGAGGGCAAGAAGATGATCCGCGAGGTGGATGCCGTCTACCCCGTGTGGAGCAAGCGCATGAACGACTTCGTTGCGCTGATGGACAAGCAGGGCCTGGACCCGACGCAGTTCGACAGCCGCGTCACGGCCGAGAACGTCGGCCTGCTCGACGACACCGCTGCGTTCGAGAAGACGCTCGACAAGATGGTCAAGCGCGTGGAGGAGGTGTCTGCGGCGTCCACCGTCAAGGCGCGGGACGATGCCCAGCGCTCGCGGCTCGTGATGGTCGTCCTGGCGTGTGCCGGTGCGCTGCTGGGCATCGTGCTGGGGCTCGTGATTGCGCGCCGCCTGTCGCGCCAGCTGGGTGGCGAGCCGTCATACGCGGCCGACATCGCGCGCCGCATCGCCGCCGGCGACCTCGCCGTGCATGTGCAGACCCGCCCGGGCGACCGCGACAGCATGCTCTTCGCCATGGCCCAGATGCAGCAGCAGTTGACCAGCACCATCAGCAACATCAAGCGCTCCGCCGATTCCATTGCCAGCGCCACCCAACAGATCGCCGCCGGCAACGCCGATCTGTCGCAGCGTACGGAAGAGCAGGCCAGCTCGCTGGAAGAAACGGCATCGAGCATGGAAGAGCTCACGAGCATCGTGAAGCAGAACGCCGACAACGCCCGGCAGGCGAGCCAGCTGGCGGGCAATGCGTCGGATATCGCCGTCAAGGGCGGCGAAGTCGTGGGCCGCGTGGTGGAGACCATGGCGGGCATCAATGAAAGCAGCAAGAAGATCGCCGACATCATCGGGGTGATCGAAGGCATTGCCTTCCAGACCAACATCCTGGCGCTGAATGCGGCAGTGGAAGCTGCGCGTGCGGGCGAGCAAGGCCGCGGCTTTGCGGTGGTGGCCGGCGAGGTGCGCAGCCTCGCGCAGCGTTCGGCCACGGCGGCCAAGGAGATCAAGGAACTGATCAGCGATTCGGTGGGCCGTGTCGAAAACGGCTCCATGCTGGTGGCCGAAGCGGGCAGCGTGATCGACGAGGTGGTCGTTGCCGTCAAGCGCGTGACCGACATCATGGGCGAGATCTCGGCCGCCTCGGACGAACAGAGCAGCGGCATCGAGCAGGTCAACCAGGCCGTGAACCAGATGGACGAGGTCACGCAGCAGAACGCCGCGCTGGTGGAAGAGGCCGCGGCCGCTGCCCTGTCGCTGGAAGAGCAGGCGCAACTGCTGCGCGACGCCGTGGCGGCGTTCCGCACCGATGCGTCTGCCGAGGCGGCTGCACCCGCTGCCGAAGCGGCTCGTGCGCCGGCCAGCCCGGCCCCGCGCAGCCAGACGCACCCGCCCAGACACGACGTCGTGCCGGCCGTAGCGCGCGCTCAGGCCTCGCGCAAGGCTGCTGCAGCGCCGGTCGCGCCCGCGCAGACGCCGGAGAATGCACCGTCTGCGCCGGTGGCGACCACCGCACGCACAGAAAAAGCGGCCAACGAAGCACATGTGCCGGCCCATCCCGTCGCAGTGGCGGCGGTTTCGGCCGCATCGGCAGGGCCCGCCCTCAAGCTGGCGGCCGGTTCTGCCGATGATGATGACTGGAGCACGTTCTGACGCCGGCTCCGCAGCAGCAAACCTGGCGTGGCGGCCACGGTCGTGACGCCCGCCGAGCATGGATAGCGGGCGCCAGACCCGCAATTACGGGGTAGTTATCAATGGCTATGGCACACACCTTGGCGCCGGTTTCGCCGACGCTCGCGTCGCGTGAGTTTTCGTTCACGGCGGAGGATTTCGCCCGCATCCGTGGCCTGATCTATCGGCGCGCGGGCATTTCGCTGTCCGACCGCAAGAGCGAGATGGTCTACAGCCGCCTGGCCCGCCGCCTGCGCGTGGTCAACCTCGGCTCGTTCCGCGATTATCTCGACGCCCTGGAGAACGGCCACCTGCCCGACGAGTGGGAGGCCTTCACCAACGCGCTCACCACCAACCTGACCGCGTTCTTCCGCGAGCAGCACCACTTCCCGATCCTGGCCGAGCACGCCAAGGCCAAGCGCACGCCGTTCACGGTGTGGTGCTCGGCCTCGTCCACCGGGGAAGAGCCGTACTCGATCGCCATCACCCTGGCCGAGACCTTCGGCTCGATGCATCCGGGGCAGGTGAGCGTGATCGCCTCCGACGTGGACACGAACGCGCTGGCCCGCGCGCGTGCCGGCATCTACCCGATGGAGCGCGTCGCGGCGCTGTCCGCCGAGCGGCTGAAGAAGTACTTCCTGCGCGGCACCGGCAAGCACGAAGGCTATGCGCGCGTGCGGCCCGAGCTGCAGGCCATGATCGACTTCCGTCAGATCAACCTGCTCGACCGCGACTGGCCGCTCACGCAGAAGTTCGACGTGATCTTCTGCCGCAACGTGATGATCTATTTCGATAAGCCCACGCAGGCCAAGATCCTGGAGCACTTCATCGACGTCATGAAGCCCGACGGCCTGCTCTTTGCGGGCCATTCGGAGAGCTTTCTGCAGATCAGCAAGGCGTGGTCGCTGCGCGGCAAGACGGTCTATGAGATCGCGCCCGACGTGCGCGCGAAGATGGCGGGCGCGCGATGATCGAATTCGGCAAAAAGGCCACCCCGCGTGCCCCGGCTGACACCGTGCGCAGCGACAGCGGCATGACGGCGGGCGCGATGGCCACGCTCGCGCAGTCGGCCGCCAGCACGCACGCGTATTACGACACCACCTTCAGCCGCCGCGCGATGAAGGTGCTGCCCGGCGAGTACTACGTCACCACGGAAGACCTGATGCTGGTGACCGTGCTCGGCTCCTGCGTGACGGCCTGCGTGCGCGACAAGATCCTCGGCATCGGGGGCATGAACCATTTCATGCTGCCCTCGCGCAACGAGGCCGAGTCGATCCTGTCACCATCGATGCGCTACGGCACGCACGCCATGGAAGTCCTGCTCAACCAGCTCTACAAGGCCGGCGCCCGGCGCGAACACCTGGAGATCAAGGTGTTTGGCGGCGCGGCCGTTCTGGCCGGCATGAGCACGCTCGACGTGGGCGAGCGCAACGGCAAGTTCGTCCTCGAGTTCCTGCGCAACGAAGGCTTGCCCGTGGCGGCCAAGGATCTCTTTGACGTGTATCCGCGCAAGGTCTACTTCGTGCCGTCCACCGGACAGATCATGGTGCGCAAGCTGCGCTCGCAAAGTTCCGCGGCCGAGCTCGATGGCGAAGCGCAGTACGCCAGCAAGCTGTCGAAATCCATCGCGGCCAAGCCGCCTTCGCGCCTGCAACTGTTTACGTAATCCCGTTCCCGTATCCCCATCATTCCTGATCCTTGCTCTCCATATGAACGACAAACGCAAGATTCAGGTGCTGTGTATCGACGATTCGGCACTGATCCGCAGCATCCTGAAGGAGATCATCAACGCGCAGCCCGACATGGAAGTGGTGGGCGTGGCGCCAGACCCCATCATCGCGCGCGACCTCATCAAGCAGACCAACCCGGACGTGCTCACGCTGGACGTCGAAATGCCCAAGATGGACGGGCTCGACTTCCTGGAAAAGCTCATGCGCCTGCGCCCGACGCCGGTGGTGATGATCTCGTCGCTCACGGAGCGCGGCTCTGAAGCCACGCTGCGTGCGCTGGAGCTCGGCGCGGTGGATTTTGTCGCCAAGCCCAAGCTCGGCATGCGCGACGGCATGAACGAATACGCCGACCAGATCGCCGACAAGATCCGCGCGGCCGCCCGGGCACGGCTGCGTCCGCGCACTGCCGCCCCCGTTGCCGCAACGGCTGCGCCGCAGGGCACGCACGTGCGGGCCGAGCACGCCCCAGCCACCCCGGCCCCGGCGCGTACCCATTTCTCGTCGACGGAGAAGCTCATCATCGTGGGTGCCTCCACCGGCGGCACCGAGGCGATTAAGGATTTCCTGCTGGAAATGCCGCCCGACTGCCCCGGCATCCTGATCGTGCAGCACATGCCGGCCGGCTTCACCACCTCGTTCGCCAAGCGGCTGGACGGCCTGTGCCGCATCCGCGTGAAGGAGGCCGTGCACGGCGAGCGCGTGCTGCCCGGCCACGCCTACATCGCCCCAGGCGACATGCACCTGTCGCTCGGCCGCAGCGGCGCCAACTACGTCACCGAGTTGGACCAGGGCCCGCCCGTGAACCGCCACCGGCCGGCGGTGGACGTGCTGTTCCGGTCCGCCGCGCGCAACGCAGGGGCCAATGCCCTGGGCGTGATCCTCACCGGCATGGGCAAGGACGGCGCGGCAGGCATGCTGGAGATGCGCAACGCCGGCGCCTACAACGTGGCCCAGGACGAGGCCTCGTGCGTGGTCTACGGCATGCCCAAGGAAGCCGTGGCGCACGGCGGCGTGCACGAGGTGCTGCCGCTGTCGCAGATCGGCCCGCACGTGCTGGCCCGGCTGTCCGCCCATGGCCGCGTGACGCGGGTGTAGCCGGCCGGCTCTCAGGCTGGCCGCGCCTTCGGTGCGGCCCGTGGGGCCGCCCGCCATGGGCCGCGAACCGGGTCGTTGCATCGGCGGCGCTCAAGAATCGGCCAGGAGCGCCGATAAGACAGCCAAGGAAGCCCGACCCCCCCAAAATTTTAGTAAGTGGAGATTGTGTCCATGGACAAGAGCCAGTTCCGATTCCTCGTCGTCGATGACTTTCCGACGATGCGCCGGATCGTGCGTAACCTGCTCAAGGAACTCGGTTTTGCCAACGTCGACGAAGCCGAAGATGGCGCGGCCGGCCTGGCCAAGGTCAAGGAAGGCCGGTTCGATTTCGTGATCTCGGACTGGAACATGCCGAACATGGACGGTCTGCAGATGCTGCAGAGCATCCGCGCGGATGCCAACCCGTCCATCAGCAAGCTGCCGGTGCTGATGGTGACGGCCGAAGCCAAGAAGGAAAACATCATCGCCGCCGCGCAGGCCGGCGCCAGCGGCTACGTGGTCAAGCCGTTCACGGCCGCCACGCTGGACGAAAAGCTGGGCAAGATCTTCGAGAAACTGGAAAAAGCGGGGGCCTGATGAGCGAGATGCACGACGGCGCCCAGGCGAGCGCCGCACAGGGTGCCGACCACGGCGACATGCCCGAGATGCTGCAGCGCATTGGCCATCTCACGCGCATGCTGCGCGAGAGCATGCGCGAGCTGGGCCTGGACAAGGGCGTGGAGCGCGCTGCTTCGGCCATTCCCGACGCGCGTGACCGCCTCAATTACATTGCCAACATGACGGAGCAGGCGGCTACCCGCGTGCTCAACGCCATCGACGCGGCCCGCCCGGTGCAGGACGCACTCGAGTCCGACGCCGAGGCGCTGGTCAACCGCTGGCAGTCGTGGATGGACCGCCAGCTTGGCGATGATGAGATCCGCGAGCTCGTCGGCCAGACCAACGGCTTCCTGCGCAGCGTCCCGCAGAAGACGCGCGACACCAACCACCAGCTCATGGAAATCCTGATGGCCCAGGACTTCCAGGACCTGACCGGACAGGTCATCAAGAAGGTGCTGGACGTGGTGCAGCTCATTGAAAGCCAGCTCGTCAGCATCCTGCTCGACAACGCGCCGGAACACCTGCGCGTGGAAGTGGCGCCGACGCTGCTCAACGGTCCGCAGATCAACCCGGACCATCCGGATGTGGTTGCCAACCAGGAGCAGGTGGACGATCTGCTGGAAAGCCTGGGCTTCTGAACCTGGCGCCGGACACAACAAAACGGGCGTTGCGACGATGTGCGCAACGCCCGTTTTGTTTTTTGTTTTCCTCGTTCAATACGGCAAATACCGCTGCCTTCAATCCCGCAGGATGGTCCGGAACCCGATGTGCGCGGCTGGCAGATCGGCTTCCTGCGCCTCGCGTGCAGAGGCCCGGTAGCGCACGCAAAAGTCCGGCGAGCAGAGGAACGAGCCGCCCTTGATCACCACCGGCCGGTTCGGCTGGCTGTTGCCCTGCCCAAAGCGTTGCGGCTGGTCCAGCGCTGCCACGGCGCGCGTGTCGCCATTGGCGTGAGACTGATGCGGGCCGGTATAGGCGTCGCGCGTCCATTCCCATACGTTGCCGATCATGTCGTACAGCGCGAAGCCGTTGGCGGCATAGCAGCCGACCGGGCCGATGCCTGCGCGGCCGTCCTCCGCGGTGTCCAGCACGGGAAAGATGCCCTGCCAGTAATTGGCGCCGGGTTTGCCGTTGCCATCGCGCGGAGCTTTTTCAAGATCGGCGCCGTCTCGGCCGGCCTTGCCGGCGTATTCCCACTCGGCTTCCGTCGGCAGGTCGTGGCCCAGCCAGCGGGCGTAGGCCAGTGCATCGGCCTGGGTGACACGTGTCACGGGCTGGTTGTCGGCGTCGGCAAGCCTGCTGTCGGCCCCTGTCGGGTGGCGCCAGTCCGCGCCCTTGACCCAGCGCCACCATGCATAAGGGCGTGCCTGCATCTCTGCCGAATCGGGCACGTGAAACACCACCGCGCCGCCCTGGCGCTCGGCGTCGGTCACATAGCCGGTGGCGGCCACGAAGGCGGCGAACTGGGCGTTGGTCACCTCCGTCTGGTCGATCCAGAAGCCGCGCACGCGCGTCTGGGCGGCGGTGCCATTACGCTGCGCGGGGCGTTCGTCCGGATAGCCGAGCGTGGTGCCGAAGGTGAAGCTGCCGCTGCTCACGTGCACCATGCCGGCCCGCGTGTCGTGCCGCCAGCCGGGCGGCAACCCGGCGTAGCGGGCACAGGCGTCGGTGGTGCCCAGCGGCAGGCGTGGGGCGGTGTGCGCGGTGACCACGTTCGCGGCGCGGGCCGCCATGTTGCCGCCGGCCGGGTGCAACGCAACGGCGGTCACCGCGGCCAGCGGCGCACCCGCCAACAACCAGCGCAAGCCCCTGCGCCTGCGCTTCTCTACCACGGCGCCCATCAGTAAAACCCGCGTGGGCGCAGCGGCTCCACACCGCCAACGCTGCGCATGTAGTCCTGCCATTGCTGGTACAGCGTGGCGGCCACGTCAGGGTGCTGCGCAGAGACATCGTTGGTCTCGCCGCGGTCGCTGGCAATGTCGAAGAGCTGCCAGTGGCCGTCGGCCGCACCCAGCGGCGGTTCGGTCCACAGCGCCTTCCAGCGGCCGTCGGCGCTGCGCAGATAGGCACGGCCGTACGACTCGTCGCCAAAGGGCTGCGTGTGGATGGGCCCCGCATCGGCAGATTGCCGGATCGACGCCAGCAGCGACACGCCCGTCACCGGATACACCGCGCGGCCGCCGTATTGCACCTTGCCCTTGTTCTGGTCCACACCGTTGCCGTCCACGGCCGGCTGCGCGGGTGTACTGGGCGGCGCAATACCGGCCACGGCCAGGAAGGTGGCGGTGTTGTCGGTCACATGCGTGAAGCGCGTGATGGGCGGCAGCGCCTGGGTCTGGCCCGGCAGGCGCACGATGGCCGGCACGGAGACACCGCCTTCGGCCGCATGGCCCTTGACCAGGTTGAACGGCGTGGCGCTCACTTCGGCCCAGCGCAGGCCGTATTGCAGGCGCTGCGCGTTGGCCAGGCCGTTATCGGTGCCGAGCCTGGAGTAGACCGGCTCGGTGGCGTTGGCTTCATCGGTGGCCTTCGGGTCGGCGCCGGAGTCGATCGGCCAGCCTTCAGCGCCGTTGTCCGACTGGAACATGATGAAGGTGTTGTCGTACTCGCCAATGTCTTTCAGGTGCTGGATCAGCAGGCCGATGTTGTAGTCGAGGTTCTCGACCATGCCGGCGTAGATCTCCATGTAGCGCGCCTGCGCCTTGCGCTCCAGCGGGGTGAGGTCGCTCCACTTCTTGTTGACATAGCCGGGGCCGTAGTCGGTATAGCCCTGCGCGGGGCCGTGGTTGGCGTTGATGTAGCGCGCATTGGCGGTGCCGTTGTTGGGCGACGCGGCCGAACGCGTGGTTGTGCCGGGCAGCCCGGCAAACGGCGTGAAATCGGCCGGAATGATGCCCAGCGCCTTCTGCCGCGCGATGCGCGCATCGCGGATGACGTCGTAGCCCGCGTCATAGCGGCCGGCATATTTGTGCAGCCACGGGTCCGGCACCTGCAGCGGCCAGTGCGGCGAGGTGTAGGCCGCATAGGCAAAGAACGGCTTGCCGTCGCCCTTGTGCGAGTCGATGTAGCTGATCAGCTTCTGCGTGTAGAAATCCGTCGAATAGAACACTGCGGGGCTGCCTCCCGCGCCGCCCGGTTGCCCTGGCTGGCCCGGTTGCACATAGGCGCCGTCTTCCGTGTAGTTCCTGGCGTTGGCGTTTTCATGGCCGAAGTGGTTGCTGGCCGCACCCGGCAGCAGCGCATACGAACGCTCGAAACCCCACTGGTCTGGCGTCTTGCCCAGGTTGGCGGCGCTGCCCGCAATGCCGTTGCCCAGGTGCCACTTGCCGGCCATGTAGGTGTGATAACCGCCGTCCTTGAGCAGTTGCGCGACCGACAGCGCGCGGTCGTTCAGATAGCCCTCGTAGCCGGGTAGCCCCGCGCGCTCATCGTTGGGTGCACCCATGGTGCCTTCGCCCACCAGGTGGTGGTCGGTGCCCGAAATGAGCATCGCGCGCGTGATGGCGCAGACGGTGCCCGCGTGGTGGTTGGTCAGCAGCCGGCCCGACTGCACCAGCGCGTCGAGGTTGGGCGTGTCGATCTCGCCGCCCATGGCATGGATGTCGGAATAGCCGAGGTCGTCGGCCATGATGTACAGGATGTTCGGCTTGCGGGCCGGCGTGTCCGGTGTGCTGTTGTCGGTGCCGGCTGTGGACGTGCCGGGCGGCGAATCGCTGCCGCACGCACTGAGTGTGGCAAGGGCGGTGGCGAGCAGGGCCGCCAGCATGCGCTGGCGCAGGGGCAAGGCAGGGGAGTTGGCTCGATCGGGCGACATGACGGTGGGTCCGTTCTGCATTCTGGTTTGGAGAACGGGTCATGCTATGGACGCCCCCTGCATAAGGCGACGAAGTTTTCCGCAGGTCGATATGACGGACAGGCGTCTTGCCGGTCGGCAGGCCGTTGCCGCGCCATTGCGAACCCCACGTCAGCTCTGAATGGACGACGTTTGCGCTGCAGCCCGGGCCATTTCATCGAAAAAAACGCTCCTGGGCTCTCTTTTCCACGCTTCTGCCAGGCGCGGGTGCCGGAATAATGCAGCGGTCGGTCATCAGGCCGGTGCTGTGTACTTCATTCCGTTTACCCCTCGCGCGCCGGCATGTCCGAAGAAAGCGATCTCGAAAAAACCGAACCCGCCTCTCCGAGGCGCCTCGAGCAGGCGCGCGAGGAAGGCGACGTTCCCAGATCGCGGGAACTGGGTTCGTTCGCCCTGCTGGCCGTGGGCGCTGGCGGCCTGTGGGTCATGGGCGACGCGATCGTGCGGGCGGCCTCGTCGTTCCTGGCGCGGTGCCTGGAGTTCCATCGTTACGACTACACCCGCACCCAAGACCAGTGGACGTACGTGGCGGCGCAGTTCACGCCGCTGGCCGTGGTGCTGGGCGGGCTGCTGCTTCTGCTTGTCCTGGCGGCTCTGACGCCGCTGGCGCTCACACGCGGGGCAATCTCGTTCAAGCCGCTGGCGCCGGACATCACGCGGCTGTTCAAGCTGCACGGCCTCACGCGCATGTTTTCGGTGGAGGGGCTGCTGGAGCTGCCCCGGCTGCTGATCAAGCTGGCGCTCGTGGCGGGTGTGGGCTGGTGGCTCATCACGTATTACCGCGGGGCCTTCATCGAGCTGCCGCAGCAGAACCTGCGCACCGCCATGCAGGAGACGATGCATGTGGCGGGTGTGGCGTTCCTCTGCATGGCGGGCGTGATGCTGCTGGTGGCGGCCGTCGATGTGCCGCTGGCGCTGTGGCAATACGCCCGCAAGCACCGCATGACCAAGGAGGAGGTGCGCAAGGAGCACCGCGAGTCGGAGGGCGACCCGCATGTCAAGGGCCGCATCCGCGCGATGCAGCGCCAGGTCGCCCAGCGCCGCATGATGGCCGACGTGCCCAAGGCCGACGTGATCGTCACCAACCCGACGCACTACGCCGTGGCGCTGCGCTATTCCGAGCAGGAGGGCGGCGCGCCGCGCGTGCTGGCCAAGGGCGCCGACCTGGTGGCCGCCAAGATCCGCGAGCTCGGCACCGAGCACAAGATCCCGATTCTGGAAGCCCCGCCGCTGGCGCGGGCGTTGTACCGGCATACCGAGATCGGCCAGCAGATTCCGCAGGCGCTGTACGCGGCCGTGGCCGAGGTGCTGGCGTACGTCTATCAGCTGCGCCGCATGCATCAGGTCGGTGGCCGTGCGCCCGTGCGCCCGACCGATCTGCCGGTGCCCGCCGATATGGACCCGGGGCCGCACCCCGGCCCGGACGACGCCGATGACGACGTCACCGGCAACGCCTGACGGATCGGCAATCCCAACGTTGATGCTGACGCTTTCGTCGGTGAGGCCCCGCCTGCCGCTACCGCACCACGACGTTATATCGGCCTGGGCGGTGCCATGCGATCACCATCGCGCTCATGGCAACTGCGCTCAGGGCCGACCAGCCCACACGGCCGGTCGGAATGACCAGGAGCGATGTCAGCAGAATCATCGAGTCGATGGCCACCTGCACGATCCCCGCATTGATTCCCCGCGTGCGCTGCAGCCAGAGCGTCAGAACGCCCGTGCCGCCCACGCCGGAGCCATGCCGGGCCAGCGCCAACACCCCCATGCCGTTGAGCGTTCCGCCCACCACCGCCGCAAACAGCGGGCTCTCAAAATCGATGTGTAACGCCTGCCGCGTCACTGCAAGCAGGAGGGTGATCCCGCAACTGGCCAGCGTCGACTTGATGGCAAAACGCGGGCCCATGACGAAATAGGCGAACACGAAAAACGGCACGTTGACCAACGTGAAAATGGTGCCGACCGACATCGGCGCCACGTACGACACGAGCAACGCGATCCCTGCAATGCCACCGGTCACGAGTCCGGCTGCGCTGAGCAGCACCACCCCCGTCACGATGAACATCATGCCCACGGCCATGCCGTAGACGTCTTCGAGCATCGTGTGCTGGGCGGCATGGGGCGGGCTTGCTGCAACGGCGCTGCTTGCGTGATGAAGCTGATGGTCCATGGCGCCGCTCATCGGATGAACGGCCAGTCCGGCAAACAATCATGGATGTCCGGTAATCCAGAGGTGGGGTGCTTCATTGAACCTTGCCTATGATCGGGTTGGTGCATCCACGCACCGGACACTGCACCACCTTCGTGCGGTGATGCCTGGAACCGGGTCTTGTGGGCGGCGTTTCAGGATGATTTGCAAGTCCCATACCCAGCGCCCCGGGCTGCATGGCGCATACGACCAGGCCGCTGCTGCAGCGCGAGGGTATCGAAAGGGGGTGCGGTTGAGGGACGGGATTGGTACAGCCTGGTTGAGTACGCGATTCTGTATGAAAGTCTGGTACGACGCACCTCCAGGCCCCCCTGGCGGCGTGAAGGGGGCAAAGCGCACCCCCCGGTGGGAGGGTATTTCAGAGAAAAGCCGCCTTTTGGGCGGCTTTCTCGCTTCTTCGGTTTGGCGGTGCGGGCGGCAAGATGGCAGCCATCGCAAAAGCCCCCCGCTGCCTGTCCCCCCACGATGAACGCCGCCTTGCTCCGAGTCCAAAGCTTCCTGCGCCAGGGCGACTACCGCTCCGCCGCCGGCCCGGTGCTGATCATCCTGATCCTGGCGATGATGGTGTTGCCGCTGCCGCCGTTCGTGCTGGACCTGCTGTTCACGTTCAACATCGCGCTGTCCATCATCGTGCTGCTCATCAGCATGCACACGCTCAAGCCGCTGGATTTCTCGTCGTTCCCCAGCATCCTGCTGATCACGACGCTGATGCGGCTGTCGCTGAACGTGGCCTCCACCCGCGTGGTGCTGATGGAAGGTCACACCGGCCCCGACGCCGCCGGCAAGGTGATCGAGGCGTTCGGCCACTTCCTGGTGGGTGGCAACTACACCGTCGGCATCGTGCTGTTCGTCATCCTGGTGATCATCAACTTCATGGTGATCAGCAAGGGCGCGGGCCGCATCGCCGAGGTCAGCGCGCGCTTCACGCTCGACGCGATGCCGGGCAAGCAGATGGCCATCGACGCCGACCTGAACGCCGGCCTCATCCGAGAAGACGAGGCGCGCCGCCGCCGCACGGCCATCGCCCAGGAAGCCGAATTCTTCGGCTCCATGGACGGTGCCAGCAAGTTCGTGCGCGGCGATTCGGTGGCGGGCATCGCCATCCTGCTCATCAACATCGTCGGTGGCCTGGCCGTGGGCGTGCTCCAGCACAACATGGACATCGGCCACGCCGCCACCAACTACACGCTGCTCACCATCGGCGACGGGCTGGTCGCGCAGATTCCCGCGCTGGTGATCTCCACCGCGGCGGGCATCATGGTCAGCCGCGTGTCGACCGACAAGGACGTCGGCCAGCAACTGTCCAGCGAGCTGTTCGCCATGCCGACGGTGCTGATGACGACCGCCGGCGTGCTCGGCCTGCTCGGTCTGGTGCCAGGCATGCCGCATTTCCCGTTCATCCTGTTCGGCGGTGCGCTGGGCTACCTCGGCTGGTACCTGAAGAAGAAGCGCGCGGTGCCTGAAGTCGAGCCGGTGCTGCAGGCCATTGCCCCCGTCGATACGCCCGAAGCGAGCTGGGACGACGTCTCGTGGGTCGACGTGCTGGGCCTCGAGATCGGCTACCGCCTGATCCCGCTCGTCGACAAGAGCCAGGACGGCGAGCTGCTGCGCCGGATCAAGGGCATCCGCAAGAAATTCACGCAGGACATGGGCTTCCTGGCGCCGGTGGTGCACATTCGCGACAACCTGGAGCTGGGGCCCTCGTCGTACCGCATCACGCTCAAGGGCGTCGAGATCGGCCAGGGCGAGGTGCAGCAGGGCAAGTTCCTCGCCATCAACCCGGGTGGCCAGGACGGGCGCCTCGGTACGCAACTGCCCGGAACGCCCACGGTCGACCCGACCTTCGGCCTGCCGGCCCTGTGGATCACCGCCGACGTGCGCGACCGCGCCCAGGCCGAGGGCTATACGGTGGTCGATTGCAGCACGGTCATCGCCACGCACGTCAATCAGTTGATTTACACCCATAGCACCGAGCTTCTCGGCCGTTTGGAAGTGCAGCAGTTGCTCGATCATTTGGCCAAGGAAGCACCGAAGCTGGTCGAAGACGTTGTGCCCAAGCTGTTGCCCGTCGCGACCGTGCAGAAGGTGCTGCAGAACCTGCTGGACGAAGGCCTGCACATCCGCGACATCCGCACCATCGTCGAGACGCTGGCGGAACACGGAGGCAGGACGCAAGACCCCGCCGAACTCACCGCCGCCGTGCGCGTGGCCCTTGGCCGGGCGATTGCCCAGCAGCTCTTTCCGAACAAGACCGAAATGCAGGTCGTCACGCTCGACCCGAATCTGGAGAACATCTTGCTGCAAAGCGTCGTTGGCTCGAATGCCGGCCCGATCGAACCGCAACTGGCTGACTCGCTCATGCAGGCGGCCGCCGATTCGTCGCGCCAATACGAACAGATGGGCCAGACGGGCGTCCTGCTCGTGCCGCCCGCGCTGCGCCCGATGCTTGCCCGCCTCTTCAAGCGGGCCGCGCCGGGGCTGCGCGTGCTCTCGCACGCCGAAATTCCCGATCACCGCACGATTAAGGTTGTCGCCATGCTTGGAGGCCGCGCATGAAAATGCATCGATTTACCGGACTGACGTCGCGCGACGTGTTGCGCAAGGTCCGAGACCAATTGGGCGACGATGCGCTGATCCTGTCGAACCGCGCCGTGCCTGGCGGTATCGAGGTCATTGCCGCATCCGACACGCATCTCGATGCGCTGGTCGATCCGCATTCGACCGCGCCAAGGGCCGCCCAGCGCCGTCCGGTGGCCCCGGCGCCGATCCCGGAGCCGGCACCTGCCGCTGAAGCCGCCGTGGCCGCTGTGGCCGCACCCGCGGAACACAGCGCGCAGACCGACACGCCCGCACCGGGCGCACTGGCCCGCCTGCGCAACCGCTTCATCGCATCGCGCCGTGCCGCGCAGGACGATGCCGTACCGGCTGCCGCCGCCAAGGCCGCCGGCAGCACGCTGCAGACGCGCGTCGATGACGACGTCGCCCTGACGCCCGCACAGGCTTCGGCCGAAGACCCGCTCGTGGCTTCCACACGCATGCTCGCCGGTCTGTCGCTGGACCGCGCCAACGAAAGCGCCGCACACGCGCAGGCCAGCACCGCGCAGTTCATTGCCCGCCGCGCCGCCGCGGAAGACGACGAGTTGCCGCGCGCGCAGGAAGAACGCAAGCCCGCGCTGCGCAGCTTTGCCGAGCGCGTCGAGGCGCAGGCCCGTGCCACGCGCGCCGAGCAGAAGGTGCACGCGCGGCAATCGACCGACGACATCTTCGTCCGCATGGAAGACACGATGGCCAAGCCCGAAGCGCCCCTCGAAGACATGCGCCTGCAGCGCTCGGCGATCGACCTGCGCGCCGACCTGAAGGCCGACCTGAAGGCGGAGAGCGACGCCATGACGCGCCGCATGGTCAGCGAGATCGACACGCTCAAGAGCACGCTGAACGACGCCATGTCCAGCCTCGCCTCGCTGGGTGTGAAGCTGGGCGACCCGGTGCGTACGCGCCTGTTCCAGACCATGCTGAACGCGGGGTTCTCGGCGCAGCTCACGCGCTACGTGCTCGAGAACATGCCGCAGCACGACACCTATGAAGGTGCGCTGGACTTCGTGCAGCGCGCGATCGAAAAGAACCTCGCCGTGGTGCAGGACGAAAACAGCCTGCTCGACCAGGGTGGCGTGTTTGCCCTGATGGGCCCGACCGGTGTGGGCAAGACCACCACCACCGCCAAGCTGGCCGCGCGCTTCGTGCTGCGCCATGGCGCGTCGCGCGTGGCCCTGCTCTCGACCGACAGCTACCGGATCGGCGGCCACGAGCAGCTGCGCATCTACGGCAAGATCCTGGGCGTCACGGTGCATGCCGTGAAGGACGCGCAGGACCTGAGCCTTGCGCTGAACGACCTGCGCGAGAAGCACGTCGTGCTGATCGACACCATAGGTATGAGCCAGCGCGACCGCGCCGTGTCGGAACAGATGGCGATGCTGCATGCCGTGGGCCCGTCGATCAAGCGGCTGCTGCTGCTGAACGCCACGAGCAACGGCAAGACGCTCGACGAGGTCGTCAGCGCCTACCGCAACGCCCACACCGGCGACGCCAACCTGGCCGGCTGCATCCTGACGAAGATCGACGAGGCCGCTTCGGTCGGCCACGCGATGGACGTGATGATCCGCCGCCGCCTGCCGCTGCACTACGTGTCGTACGGCCAGCGCGTGCCGGAAGACATTGCCGCGCCCAACAAGAAGCTGCTGATCCATCGCAGTTTCCGCGCGGGGGCGGAGCAGTCGTCGTTTGCGCTCGATTCGGACGAATCGCTGCTGGTGGCGCAGGCCGCCGCGCGTGGCCAGCTCGGCCGCGAGCCCGGTCTGGCCGCGTTCGACTTCGCATGAGCAAGGGGGCACGATGACGACCCCATTCGTCAAGGACCAGGCCGCCGGGCTGCGCCGCATGCTGGGGCAGGCTGCCAGCCGGCGCGTGCTGCTGATCGGCGCGCAGGAGCAGGTCGATGACATCGTCGACAACCTGCGCATTGCGTTGTCGGCCCTGGGTCGCGACGCTGCGGTGGTCAGTGCCCAGACCGTCGTGGCCGTGGCCGGTGTGCTCGAGGAGCACGACGACACGGCAGACGTGACGCTCGTGGCCGCGCATTTCGGTACGCGCGCGCTGGCCACCGTGGCCGAGGCGTGCGACGACGTGCTGCTGGCGTTCTCCGACGGCGCGGAAGGCATCAAGAGCGCCTACACGCTGCTCAAGAAAACCGCGGTGCTGCAGGGCAGCGCGGGCATCCGCACCCTGGTGTGCGGCGCGCATTCGGTCGATTCTGCGGTGCGCGTGTTCCGCAACCTCGCCAACACCGTGGGCCAGTACCTGAACACCCGCATTGATTTCGCCGGTTATCTGCCGGAAGACCGGCATATCGAACTGGCGCTCTCGCTCGGCAAGCCCGTGGCGAGCGCGTTTCCCGCATCCCCCTCGGCCATGGCCTTCCGCCAGCTGGCCGAGGAGATGCTGAGCTGGGCCAGCGCCGAGGCCCAGCCCCAAGCCGGCGCGGCAGGGTCGCCGTCGCAGGTGATGGTGTCGGCGCAGGCACAGACGATGTCGAGTTCGGCACCGACGGCAACGCCACGCGCCGCAACGCGCGCGGCCGAGCTGGTTTATTGAGGCGCACCATGAACGAAGCGCCAAAGGCAGGCATGGATATGTACACCGCAACCGGTCGCAAGACCAAGTCCGACGAGATGGCCACGTACGCACCGCTGGTACGTCGCATTGCCAACCAGATGATGGTGAAGCTGCCCGCCAGCGTCGAGCTCGACGACCTCATCCAGGCCGGCATGATGGGTTTGCTCGATGCGCTGTCGCGCTATGAAGAAACGCAGGGCGTGCAGTTCGAGTTCTACGCGGCCCAGCGCATTCGCGGCGCCATCCTCGATGAGCTGCGCGGCTCAGACTGGCTGCCGCGCGGGTTGCGCCGCAACGCGCGCACGATCGAACAGGCCATTCAGAAACTGCAGCAGCAGAAGGGCCGCGCGCCCACCGAAACCGAGATCGCCACGGCGCTCGGCATGTCGCTGGCCGACTACCAGAAGCAGCTTGTCGACCTGCAGGGCAGCCAGCTGCTGTATTACGAAGACTTCGACCGCGAAGACGCCGACGCCTTCATCGAGAACCGCGCCGCCGAAAACGACGCCACGCCGCTGGACCAGTTGCTGGACCACGACTTGCGCGAGTCGGTGGTGGCCGCCATCGAGGCGCTGCCCGAGCGCGAGAAGCTGATGATGAGCCTGTATTACGAGCAGGACCTGAACCTGCGCGAAATCGGCGCCGTGATGGGCGTGTCGGAGTCGCGCGTGTGCCAGATCCACAGCCAGGCGATTGCCCGGATCCGTGCGCGGCTGCGCGATCGCGCGTGGCTGCCGACCCCGACCTGATCGGCACCGGACAGCGTTCTATTGCGCGGCCAGCGAGTCATTTCGCGGCCGCGTTTTCATTTGCGGCAGCTCGGCGACGAGGCGTTCGGCGGCGGCGTCCCACACGCGGGTCTCGCCATGGCGGAAGAGCAGGAAGCGCTCGGCCGGCACGTCCGCGGCCTTCAGGGCGTTTGCCAGGTCGGTGATGGGCTGGTCCAGCGGTTCGTCCGTCAGCTCGAACGTGCCCCAGTGGATGCCCACGGCCTGCCGCGCCCCGACATCGTGCATGACCTGCACGGCTTCGCTCGGGTCGATGTGCTGGGCCTTCATGAACCACCGCGGCTCGTAGGCGCCCACGGCAATCGCCGCCACGTCGAAGTGGCCGAAGCGGGCGCCGATGTCGCGCGTGTCCTGCGAGTATCCGAGGTCGCCCGAAAACCAGAAGCGCAGTTGCGGATGCAGCAGCGCCCAGCTGCCCCAGAGCGTCTGGTTGCGGTCGTACAGGCCGCGTGCGGACCAATGCTGCACGGCGCAGAACTGCGCGGTGAAGGGGCCGAAGCGCGCTTCGTCGTCCCAGTCGAAGGCGCGCACGTTGGCGCCGTGGTCCGCGCCCTTTCCGGCAAGGCGCGTGCCGCGCACGTTGCGTGCAAACCAGCGCTCGACCCCCAGCGGCACGAAGAACATCGGCGCGCCGCCCGGCTGCCGCATCAAGGCTCGCACGCTGGCCTTGTCGAGGTGGTCGTAGTGGTTGTGCGAGATCAGCACCAGGTCGATATGCGGCAACTGACTGAGCGACAGGCCCGGCGGCTGGTGCCGGCGCGGTCCGGCAAACGGCAGCGGCGACGCCCGGTTGGAGAACACCGGATCGGTCAGCACGTTGAGGCCCCCGATCTGCAGCAGCAGCGTTTCATGGCCGATCCACGTGAGCTGCGGTACGGCCGGCGGCTGGTGGATGGCCGCCAGGTTCGGTGCAACGCAGGACAGGTCGCGCGTGGGGGGCTTGGGCAGGCCGAGGCGGCGGCGCTCGCGCTGCCATTGCCAGAAATCGCCGCCCGGGCGAGGGTGTGCGTAGCGGTTGCGAAAGCCGTCCGGCGTGTGATGGGGTTTGGCGGGATCGTAATAGGGGTTCTTCATTTCACCATGACGCCGGGCACCGGTCGGGGCGCGATGCTGCGGCTCTAGCTTGCGGGAGAACGCGGATTCCGCCCAGATCAGGACGTTTGGCGGCTTCGCAAGGGTACTCCGGTCTGCCGGATTGCGCTTTGTCCCCCTTTTTCAGCGCAGTTGTAGCAACATGCGGGCTGCTGAGAGCTTCCACCCTTGCTTGCCATGATGCGTATCGATAACCCCCAACATGACCAGGAAGTCGGCGTGGCCGACGCAACGCAGGATACGACCCGTATCGACGACGTGCGCATTGGCGCCGTGCGCCCGCTGATCTCGCCGGCACTGCTGCTCGACGAGCTGCCCGTGTCGCCCGAAGTGCAGGCCCACGTCGAGGCGAGCCGGACGGCCATCACCGCCGCACTGAACGGGCAGGACGACCGGCTCATCGCGGTGGTCGGCCCGTGCTCGATCCACGATCACGATCAGGCGATGGAATATGCCCATCGGCTGCACGCCGCTGCGCAACGCCTGCAAGACGATCTGCTCATCGTCATGCGCGTGTACTTTGAAAAGCCGCGCACCACCGTCGGCTGGAAGGGCTACATCAATGATCCGAGGCTCGACGGCAGCTTCCGCATCAACGAGGGGCTGCGCCGTGCGCGGGAGCTGCTGCTCGAGGTCAACGCGCTGGGGCTGCCGGTCGCCACGGAATTCCTCGACCTGCTGAGCCCGCAGTACATCGCCGACCTGGTCGCCTGGGGCGCGATCGGCGCGCGGACCACCGAAAGCCAGAGCCACCGCCAGCTGGCCTCGGGTCTGAGCTGCCCGATCGGCTTCAAGAACGGCACCGACGGCGGCGTGCAGATCGCGGCCGATGCGATCCTGGCGGCGCGCTCGTCGCATTCGTTCATGGGCATGACGAAGATGGGCATGGCCGCCATTTTCGAGACGCGCGGCAACCGCGATGCGCACGTGATCCTGCGCGGCGGCAAGAAGGGGCCGAACTACGACGCGGCCGCCATCGAAGACGCCTGCGCGATCCTGCGCCAGGCAGGGCTGCGCGAGCACGTGATGGTCGACTGCTCGCACGCGAACTCGGGCAAATCGCACGTGCGCCAGATCGACGTGGGGCAGGACGTCGCGCGGCAGTTGGCGGCCGGCGAGCGCCGCATCCTCGGCGTCATGATCGAAAGCCACCTCGAGGAAGGCCGCCAGGATCTGAAGCCCGGCGTGCCGCTGCAGCGCGGTGTGTCGATTACCGACGCGTGCCTCGGCTGGGCGCAGACCGAGCCGCTGCTGGACACGCTTGCCGCAGCCGTGCAGGCACGCCGGCGCGGCTGATTCGCCGCCCGGGCCGCGTTATCCCGACGACCGGCTGGAGCGGTGCGGGCGGCAGTGTAAACTGCTGCCTTTTTTTGGCCCTCGCAGCATGGCGCACGCCCAGCATCGCACCGCGCTCAGCGGCCCTGCGCTGATCCGCTTACTTGCCCGGCTGACGGACGTCGATGTGCGCGAATCGGCGCAGCCGCTTTCCGACCGGCTCAGTCAATGGCTGAGCTGGACCGATGCCATCACGCTTTCGACCGCGCTGACGGCGAGCCCTCCGGCGCTCGCCTCCAGCGGCAGCCGCATTGGCCCGGCCGATGCGGACGGCATGTGCTCGCGCGTGCGCGCGGCGCTCGCCAAGGCCATCGCTTCCACGTGTGCCCCCGAGCCACGCACCGGCGCACTGGGGCGCCAGCCGGTGCTGGGCACCGCCGTGGCCGCCGCCGACTATGCGGACTTCCGCCAGCGCTACGTCCTGATGCAGGACCGCATGGAGCTGGAGATCGGCGGCCTGCGTGGCCGCCTGCGCCGCGTGCTGGCCGCCTCGACGCCTGACCTGGCCCGTCTTGCAGTGCTGGACGCCAGCATGGAGCAGGCCCTGGGCGCACGCGAACGCACACTGCTGGGCACCGTGCCGACGTTGCTTGGCCCGCACTTCGAGCGGCTGCGCGCTGCCGCGGAGGCGGGCGGAGCGGCAGAAGCGGCTGAGCGGCCAGACGGGGCCTCTGCCGCCCCACCGACACCATCGCGCGCGTGGCTGGAGGCGTTCCGCAAAGACATGCAGAGCGTGCTCCTGGCCGAGCTCGATGTGCGTTTTCAACCGGTCGACGGGCTGCTCGCGGCCCTTCGATCCTGCTAAGCGGACACCATGTCCAGACAACACCTGAATCTCTTCGTCTTTATCGCCGGGCTCGCCGCCTTGGGGTGGATTGCCGTCGGCTACATTGTCGGCGCGAATCCGCTGGCATTGATCGTCACGCTCATCATCGGCGGCGTCTACGTGGCGGGGGCGCTCGAGTTGCGTCGTTACCAGCAGGCCACCGCAACGCTGGCGACGGCCGTGGACGGCTTGTCGGCGCCGCCGGCCACGCTCGGCGGCTGGCTCGAACAGCTGCCGCAAAGCCTGCGCAACGCCGTGCGCCTGCGCGTTGAGGGCGAACGCGCTGCGCTGCCGGCGCCCGCGCTTACGCCGTACCTGGTCGGGCTGCTGGTGCTGCTCGGCATGCTCGGCACCCTGCTCGGCATGGTCGTGACGCTCAAGGGCACCGGCGCCGCGCTCGAGAGCGCGACGGATCTGCAGGCCATTCGCGCATCGCTCGCTGCGCCGATCAAGGGGCTCGGCTTCTCGTTCGGGACGTCGATTGCCGGCGTGGCCACATCGGCCATGCTGGGCCTGCTCGCTGCGCTGTGCCGGCGCGAGCGGCAGCAGGCCGTGCAGGCGCTCGACGCGCGGATCGCGACGACGCTGCGCATGTATTCGCATGCCCATCAGCGGGAAGAAACGTTCAAGCTGCTGCAACGGCAAGCCGACGTGATGCCCGCGCTGGTCGACCGGCTGCAGGCGATGATGGCAGCGCTCGAACAGCAGGGCGCCGCCAGCAGCGAGCGGCAGATCGCCAATCAGCAGGCATTTCTCGAGCGGGCCGAGGCGGCCTATCGCGACCTCGCCTCGTCGGTGGGGCAATCGTTGAAGGACAGCGCCGCCGAGAGCGCCCGCGCGGCAGGCTCGGTGCTGCAGCCGGTGGTCGAATCGACCATGGCGGGGCTCGCACGCGAAACCGCATCGTTGCACGGGGCCGTGACGCAGGCACTCCAGCGCCAGCTGGACGAGGCGTCGCACCGTTTCGAGGCGACGACGGAGGCCGTCTCCACGCTCTGGGCCAATGCCTTGCGCGACCATCAGCGCGCCAGCGAAGCGCTGGCCGGTCACATGGGCGCATCCGTGGATCGGCTGGTCGAGACGTTCGAGCAGCGCTCGGGCGCGTGGGTCGACAGCGTCTCGGCCCGCCTGGAGACCACGGCGGCACAGCTGTCCGGCACGTGGAACGATGCTCTGGCGCAGCAGGCGCGCACGCAGGCCGAGCAGGCCAGCCGGCACCAGCATGCCCTCGAGCAGGCGGCTGCCACGTTCGAGCAGCACGCGGCAGCGCTGCTGCAGGCGGTGGACCGCTCGCACGCGACATGGCAGACGCAACTCGAGGCGCGCGACCAAGAGCGGCTTGCCACGTGGGCCGACACGCTGGGCTCGACCGCCGCGACACTGCGCGAGGCGTGGGAGCAGGCGGGGGCCGACACCGCACGTCGCCAGCAGGCCATCTGCGACGCGCTGGAGCAGACCGCACGCGACATCTCCGCGCAAACGCAGGCCCATGCGCGCGAGACGATCGCCGAAATCTCCCGGCTCGTGCAGGCCGCGTCGGAGGCGCCCAAGGCCGCTGCCGAGGTGGTGGCCGAATTGCGCCAGAAGCTCTCGGAGAGCATGGCGCGCGACACCGCGATGCTCGAAGAGCGCACGCGCCTGCTGTCGACGCTGGAAACGCTGCTCGATGCCGTCAACCATGCATCGACGCAGCAGCGCTCGGCCGTCGATGCGCTGGTCGCGACATCGGCCGGGCTGCTCGAGCGCGTGGGCACGCAGTTCACGGACCGCGTGGAAGCCGAGACCGGCAAGCTCGGTGCCGTGGCCGCACAGGTAACGGGCAGCGCCATCGAGGTGGCCAGCCTGGGCGACGCCTTCGGGGCGGCCGTGCAGCGCTTCGGCGAGTCGAACGACACGCTGGTCGCGCACCTGCAGCGTATCGAAGCCGCGCTGGAGAAGTCGCTCACCCGCAGCGATGAGCAACTCGCATACTACGTGGCGCAGGCCAGGGAGGTGATCGACCTGAGCATGCTGTCGCAAAAGCAGATCATGGAAGACCTGCAGCGCCTGGGCAGCCAGCGCGCGTGTGCCGGAGCCGAGGCGGCATGAGCGACGAGATCGACGGCGGCGTGGAAGCGACCGCGCCCGTCTGGGCCGCGTTCGGCGACCTGATGTCGGTATTGCTGGGCGCCTTTGTGCTGATTCTGGTGGGCGTGATCGGGGTGCAGCTCGAGTTGTCGTCGAAGCTGGAGCGTGAGGTCAGGCAGCGCGAGGCCGAGGCACAGCGCCGAAAGACCCTGGAGCAGGCATTGGCTGGCCCGCTGGCGGCGGGGCGGGTGACGCTGGTCAATGGGCGCATCGGCATCAACGGCAGCGTGCTGTTCGCCCTGAACTCCGACCAGTTGCAGCCCGAGGGCCGGGCCTTGCTCAAGAGCCTGGCGGGGCCGCTGGCGGCGTACCTTGAGTCGCGCGACGAAATCCTGATGGTGAGCGGCTTTGCCGACGACCAGCAGGTGCGCGCAGGCAACCGCCTCTTTGCGGACAATTGGGAGCTGTCGGCCAAGCGCGCGCTGACGGTCACGCGCGCCCTCATTGACGAGGGCATCGCCGCGTCATCGGTCTTTGCCGCCGCGTTCGGCTCGCAGCATCCCGTGAGCTCGAACGCCGACGACGCGGGGCGCGCAAAGAACCGGCGCGTAGAGATTGCTCCCGTACCGCGTTCGGCCGCATCCAATGGCGCACCGCATGCGCAACACTGAACACCTCGTCGGGCCGAACGCGATGCAGATGCAATGCATCGAGGCGTTGCGGCGGCGCGCGGCAGGGCAGACGGGCGAAGTGCGCCGCTTGCTCGATGAACGCCTGGCCGAGCTGCAGGCCGCCTGCCCGGTCGATGCCGAGCCCCCGCAGCCAGCGCCGCCCTCTGGCGCAGGGCCCAGCCCGCTGGCGGCGCTGCTGGGCGACATCGAGCACCATCGCGGCGGCCGCAGCGGCCACCCGCCGCTCGACATGCTCGAAGAGGTCCGCGCGCTCTGGTCGCGCCTCAGCGCCGAAAAACAGGTGCGCGAGTCGCTGGACAAGGTGCCCGTGAATGCCGGCCCGTTGAATTCGCTGAGCCTGGTGCACCGTTCGCTGTCGTTGATGCGCACCGTTTCGCCCGAGTACCTGCGGCAGTTTCTCGGCTACATCGATGCACTGTCGTGGCTCGAGCAGATGGGCGGCGACACGGCCACCACGCCGGGCGACGCAGGCCGGACGCCTGGGGCGAGAAAGGGCGCACGTAGCAAGTCGCGCTAGCGGGTCGTCGGCCGCGCCCTCACGTTCCTCCTTCCTGACGTCGATGCCCCTGGCGGGCCAGCGCGTGATGCGTGGCGTGCACCCGCATTTCGGAACGCAAAATATGTACACAAAAAACAGCGGTAATTGTTGACATAAAAATAGCAGCGGCCCAAGATTCCGGCCAATACGCGGCATCACGCCGCTCGAATACTGGCAGACGGAGCCCCCGCCGCCTGCCCCAAGCACGCTTCCGGCACGAACACGGGAGCGGCCCCCGGAGACAGACAATGCGCCCATCCTCAGGCCAATCCTCGGCTTCCGCGTCGACCCGCGTCGATCCCGTCAACGAGTTCCTTCCACTGCCGCGCCTGTTCGCGCTCGGGCTGCAACACCTGCTGGTGATGTACGCCGGCGCCATTGCGGTGCCGCTGATTGTCGGCAATGCGCTCGGCCTGTCGAAGGATGAACTGTCCTATCTCGTCAATTGCGACCTGTTTGCCGCCGGTGTCGGCACGCTCATCCAGTCGCTCGGCTTTCTGATTTTCGGGATCCGCCTGCCGGTGATGATGGGTGTCACGTTTGCCGCGGTGGCGCCGATGATCGCCATTGGCGTGGAGCCGGGCATGGGGCTGCCAGGCATCTTCGGGGCGTCGATCGTCTCGGGCGTGTTCGGCATTGCCGTTGCGCCGCTGATGGGGCGGCTGCTGGGCCTCTTCCCGCGTGTGGTGACGGGCACCGTCATCATGCTGATCGGCTTTTCGCTGCTGAGCGTGGGGATCAACTGGGCCGCAGGCGGCCAGCAGATGATTCCGCAGGTGGTGGACGGCGTGAAACACATGGTGCCGAACCCCGCGTTTGGCGATCCGTTCGGCCTGGCCATTGCCGCGCTTGTGCTGGTGACGATCCTGCTGCTGACCAAGTTCGGCAACGCATTGCTGTGCAACATCGCCGTGCTGCTGGGCATCGTGACGGGCACGCTGGTGGCGGCGGCGTTCGGCAAGGTGTCGCTGGCCGATGCCGGCGCGGCGCCGCTGATGACGCTGGTGACGCCGTTCCATTTCGGCATGCCGAAGTTCGAGCTGTCGGCCATCATCTCGATGTGCATCGTGATCGTGATCACGCTGGTGGAGTCGACCGGCATGTTCCTCGCGCTGGCGCACGTGGTCGGCAAGCCCATCTCGCGCAATGAACTGACCAACGGCCTGCGCGCCGATGGTCTGGCGACGGTGGTGGCGGGGGTGTTCAACACGTTCCCGCATACGTCGTTCTCGCAGAACATCGGGCTGGTGTCGATCACGGGTGTGCGCTCGCGCTATGTGGCGGCGGCCGGCGGGGTGCTGCTGATCGTGCTGGGGCTGTTTCCGAAGCTGTCGTACGTGGTGGCATCGGTGCCGCAATACGTGCTCGGCGGGGCGGGCATCGTGATGTTCGGCATGGTGGCCGCGGCCGGCATCCGCATGCTGGGCATGGTCGATTTCCAGCAGCAGCGCCACAACCTGCTGATCATCGCGGTGTCGGTCGGCTTTGGCATGATGCCGACGCTGGCGCCGGCCTTCTTCCATCACTTCCCGGACTGGACGCGCCCCATCACCCACAGCGGCATCGTGATGGGCACGCTGGTGGCCGTGGTGCTGAATGCCTGGTTCAACGGCATCCGCGGCTCGCACGAAGTCATGCACGGTGCGGCCGCAGCCGCGCATTGAACATCCAACGCCGCGCTTCAGCGCGGTTCAGGTTTCTCCGGCAACCGAGACGCGGTATGCGGTGTGCTGCCGGTAGATCTGGCCCGGGCGCAGCATGACCGCTTCTGCATCGGGCATGTTGACCTGGTTCGGAAACGCGCTCGCTTCCAGACACAAGCCGCTGCGTTGCGCGTGCGTGCCTGCCAGCATGTGGCCCGAATAGAACTGAAGCCCGCGCTGATCGGTCAGCACGGTCAATTCGCGGCCGCTGCCGGGTTCATACAGCCGCGCGACCGGACGCACATGCGGGCGATCGTCCGGTGCCGTATTGCGCAGGACGAAGCAGTGGTCGAACCCGCCGACCTGCGCCAACTGCGCGTTGGGCCAGTCCAGCCGCGCGCCAATGGGTGCCCCCTGCCGAAAGTCGAATGCCGTGCCCGCGACACTCATCGCTCGCGTCGGGATCAGCTTGGCATCGACTTCCAGGAAGGCATCGGCATCGATCGACAGGATGTGGCCCCGGATGTCGGTGCCGGGTCTGCCGCTCAGGTTGAAATACCCGTGGCTGGTCAGGTTGATTGGCGTGGGCGCGTCGGTGCGGGCTTCGTAGTCGATCGACAGCGTGCCGTCGTCGTCCAGCGCATAGCGGACCTGCACGGCGACATTGCCGGGGAATCCGGCATCGCCTTCCGGAGATGTGAGCCGCATGACCAGTGCGCCGTCCTGGTCCTCGGCGTCCCATAGCGCCCGATGAAAACCGCTCGCGCCGCCGTGCAGCAGGTTGCCACCCTCATTGCGGTCGAGCGCGTAGTCGATACCGTCGAGCGTAAAGCGCGCGCCGGCAATCCGGTTGGCCCAGCGTCCGATCAAGCCGCCAAGATAGCCTCCCGATTCAAGGTAGGCCGCAGGCGTCGCATGGTTGAGCAGAATCTCCCCCAGACGCCCGCCGCGATCCGGCGCCTGCCAGGAGACGAGCGTCGCCCCCAGATCGCTGATCGAAACGCGCATGCCCGAGGTATTGCGCAACGTGAACAGCCGAACCGGTTCGCCGTCAGGCAGTCGTCCCCATGTTTCCGAAGAGATAGCGCCGTCGAGCGGCGTATGCGCGGAGCGCGCGGGCGCGATGCTCATGATTGGCCCTCTGCGATGGCGCGTTCCTGGTATTCGCGCGGCGTGCAATCCAGCTCGCGGCGGAATACGGCATGCATGTATTGCGGCGAGGTAAAGCCGCAGCGCACCGCCACCTCGGCGGTGGCGACATCACGGCTGGCCAGCATGTGCTTGGCCGCGTCGAGCTTGTGGCGAAGGATTTCCTGGTGCACGGTGCAATTCAACTCACGACGAAAGTGTTCTTCGAGCGATGACCGCGAGATACCGACGTAGTCCGCGACCTGCTCGGTCTTGATTCCTTGGCAGGCGTATTGCCGAATGAAGTGCCGCGCCCGCATGACATACGGGCTGGCAAGCGGCTGATGGCGGGACGACGCCAGCACATTGATGCCCACGGGTGGCACGAGAATCTGCCGACCTGCCAGGCGCGCGCCGCCCAGCATCTGGTGCAGCAGATGTGCGGCGGTGCGCCCCATCTCCACGGTGCCCTGAATGACCGACGACAGCGGAATGCGGCTCAGCGTGCGCGTGAGCGGATCGTTGTCGATGCCGATGATGGCGATCTCTTCCGGTACGGCGAACCCTGCCGTCATGCAGGCTTGCAGCAGATGCCGCGCCCGCGCATCCGTTACGGCGATGATGCCGATGGGCTTGGGCAAGCCGCGCAGCCATTCGATCAACTGGCTGATCGCCTGATGCCAGGTCGGTGCGCTGGTCGATAAGCCCCGGTAAATCTCCTGGTCAACGGGCGCGGCGGGATTGTCCTGCCGGCGCAAGCGCGTAAAGGCCAGTTCGCGCTGCTGTGCCCAGCGGTTCTCCGGCGCCTGGGGCAGGCTGTACAGCGCAAAGTGCTGCAGGCCGGCTTCGATCAGGTGCCGGTAGGCCAGCGCGACCAGCTTGCCGTTGTCCGTGGCGACATAAGGCTCCTTTGCGGGGTAGTGCGCCGGGTCCTCATACGAAGAGCCGACGGCCACCACCGGTAGCGGGCAACCGCCTAGCGCTTCGGCGACGGCGGGGTCGTCGAAATCCGCAATGATGCCGTCGCCGTCAAAGCGCTCGATGCCGGGCAGGCGGCAGCGGAAGTCCTCTTCCAGAAACAGGTCCCACGTCACGCGGGTGGAGCGCATGTAGTCGCCAATGCCCGCGATGATTTCGCGGTCGTACACCTTGTTGGCGTTGAACAGCAGCGCAATGCGATGAATCCGCGCGTGCTGCGATGGATCGGGCAATTGACGATGCATGGACTGTTGGGGCGCTCGCGGTGGCAGGGGTTGCCATACGGCGGCGGTGCTGGGGCGTGCCGCTCGCCCGCACATTCTATGGGCTGCATGCGGCGCTGTCAGACGATGCCCGCCGGGTGGCAAGAAATGTTAGGGCGGTTGGGCAATTTCGTAATTGCCGGTGCCAAGGCGGCGCATGCACCATGCGACTGCCGTCGAGCCGGCCGAAATCTATTGCGGCGCAGCAGACGCCACGTCGGTACCCACCAACAAAAGAACATGGAGTGAGACATGAAATCGAACCAACGCCGTTGTGTTCTGAGGGCCGCCTTTTGCGGTGCAGTGCTCGCCAGCCTGTCGATGGCCGCGCCGCTGGCGCACGCGAGCAAGGCGCATCCGGAAATTGGCTTCTGTATCGACGACCTGCGCGTGGAGCGGTGGTCGCGTGATCGCGATTACTTTGTCGCAGCGGCGGAAAAGCTGGGTGCCAAGGTGTCGGTGCAGTCGGCGGACGCCAGCGAGCAACGCCAGATCTCGCAGATCGAGAACCTGATCTCGCGCGGTGTCGACGTGATCGTCATCGTGCCGTTCAACTCCAAGGCGCTGACCAACGTGGTGGCCGAAGCCAAGAAGGCCGGCATCAAGGTGGTGTCGTATGACCGCCTGATTCTCGATGCCGACGTTGATGCCTACATTTCGTTCGACAACGAGAAGGTGGGCGAGCTGCAAGCGCAGGGCGTCTACAACGTGCGCCCGAAGGGCAATTACTTCCTGCTGGGCGGCGCGCCCACGGACAACAACGCGAAGATGCTGCGGCAGGGCCAGTTGAAGGTGCTGCAGCCGGCCATCGACCGCGGCGACATCAAGGTCGTCGGCTCGCAATGGGTGCCGGAGTGGAGCGCTTCTGCGGCGCTGGGTATCGTTGAGAACGCGCTGACCGCGAACAACAACAAGATCGATGCCGTGGTCGCCTCCAACGACGGCACGGCCGGTGGCGCGATCCAGGCGCTGGCTGCGCAGAAGCTGGCCGGCAAGGTGCCGGTGTCGGGGCAGGATGCCGACCTTGCCGCCGTCAAGCGCGTGATTGCCGGCACGCAGACGATGACGGTCTACAAGCCGCTCAAGCTGATTGCCACCGAGGCCGCGCAGCTTTCGGTGGCGCTCGCCAAGGGCGACAAGCCGAAGTACAACGCGCAGTACGACAACGGCAAGAAGAAGGTCGACACGGTGCTGCTGCAGCCCACCCAGCTCACGAAGGACAACGTCAACCTGGTGGTGAAAGACGGCTTCTACACGCAGGCGCAGATCGGCGGCCAGTAAGGTCCCGCAGTCAGGACCGCTTTGTGCCGGCGATGCGCCAACGCTGCATCGCCGGCCGCGTTCGTACCTCAAGGACGGGGCATGTCTGAACCTCTGTTGCAGATGCGCGGCATCGTCAAGACGTTCGACGGTGTGAAGGCGCTGGACGGTATCAACCTGGTCGTGAAGCCGGGCGAGTGTGTTGGCCTGTGCGGCGAGAACGGCGCCGGAAAGTCGACGCTCATGAAGGTGCTTTCGGGCGTCTACCCGAGCGGCACCTGGGATGGCGAAATCCTTTGGGAGGGGCGGCCGCTGCACGCGAGCGGTATTCGCGACACCGAGCGCGCCGGCATCGTCATCATCCATCAGGAACTGATGCTCGTGCCGGAATTGTCGGTGGCCGAGAACATCTACCTCGGCAACGAAATCACGCTGCCAGGCGGTCGCATGAACTACGCGGCCATGTACCAGGGCGCAGACAAGCTGCTTCGCGACCTGAACATCCAGGGCATCAACGTGGCGCTGCCCGTGATGCACTACGGCGGCGGCCACCAGCAGCTGATTGAAATTGCCAAGGCGCTCAACAAGCGCGCCAAGCTGCTGATCCTGGATGAGCCGTCGTCATCGCTGACGGCGGCGGAGACGCGCATCCTGCTCGACATCGTGCGCGACCTGAAAGCGCGCGGCATTGCGTGTGTCTACATCTCGCACAAGCTCGACGAGGTGGAGGCGGTGTGCGACACGGTTACCGTCATCCGCGACGGCCGCCATGTGTCGACTGCGCCGATGGACGCCCTCACCACCGACCGCATCATCGCGCAGATGGTCGGGCGCGAAATTACGCAGCTGTTCCCACGTGAACCGCATCCCATCGGCGAGGTGGTGTTCGAGGCGCGCAATGTGACGTGCTACGACGTCAACAACCCGGCGCGCAAGCGGGTCGACGGCGTGTCCTTCGCGGTGCGGCGCGGCGAAATTCTTGGCGTGGCGGGACTGGTCGGTGCGGGGCGCACCGAGCTGATGCAGGCCGTGTTTGGCGCGTATGAAGGTGCCAGTGAGGCGGACCTCGTCCTGGACGGAAAGCCGTTGAAAATCCGCGCGCCGCTCGATGCCATTCGTGCGGGCATCGCCATGGTGCCGGAAGACCGCAAACGTCACGGCATCGTCTCGCTGATGAGCGTCGGGCACAACATCACGCTGGCCGTCCTTCAGCGGTTCGCGCGTCTCGGTCGCATCGACGGCGCGGCCGAACTCGACACGATCCGCAAGGAGATGCGGCGGCTTGCCGTGCGTGCCGCGCATCCGATGCTTCCCATTGCCAGCCTGTCGGGCGGCAATCAGCAGAAGGCGGTCCTCACCCGAATGTTGCTCACGGAGCCGCGCGTCCTGATTCTGGATGAGCCGACCCGCGGCGTGGACGTCGGCGCCAAATACGAGATCTACAAGCTGATCGGCGATCTCGCTAAGCGTGGCACGGCCATCATCGTGATTTCGTCGGAGTTGCCCGAAGTGCTTGGCATTTCGGACCGCGTGCTCGTGATCGGCGAGGGCGAACTGCGCGGCGATTTCGTGAACGACGGACTGACGCAGGAGCACATTCTGACCGCCGCCATTCAGCCAGTCCGGCACACACCCAGGCACACACCCGGGCACGCACCCACTCTCCATCAGTCAGGTCACGCATGACTTCTCAAACCAGCCCACAAGCCGCCGGCGGGGTCGGCGATTCGCGCAATACGTTCAAGGCAAGCCAGCGCCTGAGGCAACTGTTCGCACGCTACAAGATCCTGGCGTTGCTGATTGCCGTGGCCGCGATCTGGCTGTTTTTTTCGATGCTGACCAACGGCGCCTTTACCTCGCCGCGCAATCTGTCCAACCTGCTGCGCCAGATGTCGATCACGGGGATGCTGGCCTGCGGGATGGTGTTCGTCATCATCGCGGGCGAGATCGATCTTTCGGTCGGATCGCTGCTTGGCTTGCTCGGCGGCGTGGCGGCCATTCTGGATCAAGGATTGGGCTGGCCGATCACGGCGACGGTGCCCGTGGTGCTGCTGCTCGGCGTGGGCATGGGCCTGTTCAACGGATGGTGGTCGACCTACCGGGGCGTGCCGTCCTTCATTGTCGGCCTGGGCGGCATGCTGGCGTATCGCGGCATCCTGCTCGGCCTGACGCATGGCTCAACCGTTGCACCGGTGTCGGACAGCTTCGTGCTGATCGGCCAGGGCTACCTGCCGCGCCACGTGGGTGACCTGATGGCGGTGCTGATCTTCTGCCTGTTGATCTTCGTGGTGATCCGGCAGCGGCGTGAGCATCGCCGTTATGAACTCGACGTTGCACCTCTCTGGCAGGACGTCGCCAAGCTTGTCGTGGCGGGCGCGGTCATCGTCGCGTTTGTCGCCACGCTCAACAGCTATGGCGGCATTCCGGTGCCCGTTCTGCTCGTGCTGGCGTTGCTCGGTATTTTTTCTTGGATCGCCAGCCAGACGGTTTTCGGTCGCCGTATCTATTCCGTGGGTTCAAACCTCGAGGCCACGCGCCTGTCCGGCATCAACACCGATCGCGTGAAGCTTGCCATCTTCGGGCTCATGGGCCTGATGTGCGCGTTTGCCGGCATCGTCAACACGGCACGTCTTGCGGCGGGTTCGCCCTCTGCCGGGACCATGGGCGAGCTGGATGCCATTGCGGCGTGCTTCATCGGCGGCACGTCCATGCGCGGCGGCGCAGGCACCGTGTACGGCGCGCTGGTCGGTGCGCTCGTGATGGCCAGCCTCGATAACGGCATGTCGATGCTCGACGTCGACGCCTACTGGCAGATGATCGTCAAGGGCGGGATCCTCGTGCTGGCCGTCTGGGTCGATGTCATCTCGCGCTCCGGCCGCCGCTGAGGCTGCGCTACACGTTTTATCTCCTTTGCAGTCACTGGAATCTCCTATGTCTTATGCGATTTATCCGAGCCTCGTTAACAAGAACGTTGTGATTACCGGCGGGGGAAGCGGCATTGGTGCGGCCATCGTCGAAGGCTTCGCGAAACAGGGGGCGCGCGTGACGTTTCTGGATATCGCGCGGGCTGACTCCGAAGCGCTGGCGACCTCGCTGGGCGAATGCGTACATCCGCCGGTCTTCCGCCACTGCGACTTGCGCGATATCGACGCGCTGAACGCCACGTTCGCGGACATCGAGGCCGACACCGGTCCCATCGACGTCCTGGTCAACAACGCCGCGAACGATGACCGCCATCAGATCGGAACCGTGACGCCGGCGTATTGGGACAACCGCATCGAGGTGAACCTGCGCCACCAGTTTTTCTGCGCGCAAGCCGTGTTGCCCAGCATGAAGAAGCAGGGGCGCGGCGTGATCCTGAACCTCGGGTCGATCTCGTGGCACCTCGCCCAGCCGGACCTCGCCATCTACATGACGGCCAAGGCCGGCATTGAAGGCCTGACGCGCGGCCTGGCGCGCGATCTTGGCGGGTTCGGCATTCGCGTCAATTGCATCGTGCCCGGCGCGGTGCGCACGCCGCGTCAGATGGCGCTTTGGCAATCCCCCGAAAGCGAGGCCAAGCTGCTGGGCGAGCAATGCCTGCATGAACGCGTCGAGCCGGAACACGTGGCGCGCATGGCGCTGTTTCTTGCATCGGACGATGCCGCGCGCTGCACGGCCCGCGAGTACTTTGTCGATGCCGGGTGGTACGGCGGATGATGGCGCCCATCATTCCGGAATGCGTCTGGCGCGTCGGTGCCACGCTGGGGGAAGGCGCGGTGTGGCACGCCGCGTCGCGCTGCGTGGTCTTTGTCGATATCAAGGGCCGGCGGCTCTATCGCTATGACCCGGATACCGATGTGCGCTGCAGTTGGATCGCGCCCGGCCAGATCGGCTTTGCGCTGCCCGGCGTTGACGGCAGTTGGGTCTGCGGCGTGCAGGGCGGTCTCTACCGGTTCGATTTCGCAAGCGGCATCTTCAGCCGCATGCTGCCCGTCGAGACCGATCGGCCGGGAAACCGCCTGAACGACGGCTATGTCGATCGCACCGGGGCGCTGTGGTTCGGCTCGATGGACGATGGGGAGCGCGAGCCGAGTGGACAGCTCTACCGCGTCGGTCGGGATGGCCGGTTGAGCGTGCGCGATTCGGGCTACGTCATCACGAATGGCCCGACCGCGAGCCCGGACGGCCGCACGCTGTATCACACCGATACCTTGCAGCGTGTGGTCTACGCCTTCGATCTCGGTGACGACGGCAGCCTCGAACGCAAGCGCGTCTTCACCAACATCGACGGCACCGGCTACCCCGACGGCATGGCTGTCGATGAAGAAGGGTGCGTGTGGATCGCGTTGTTTGGCGGAGGCCGGATCGAGCGGTTCTCACCCGACGGCCGATGCGTCGGGCGCGTCGCCTTTCCATGTTCCAACATCACCAAGCTCGCGTTCGGCGGCGATGATTTGCAGACCGTCTATGCAACCACCGCACGAAAGGGCCTGACGGAAGAGGCGTTGCAGAAGGAGCCGCTTGCCGGCGGCTTGTTTATGTTTCGCGCGCCGGTCAAGGGGCTGCCATCCACGGAATGTGCCGTGGACGTTTCCGCAGCGAAGCCCGATCAATCCTGACGGACGAGCCCGCGTGCCGCCAGGTTGCGATACAGGGCGCGGACACCGAACGTCCACGGTGCGATCTCCGTGGACAGACGCACCGTGTTGACCAGTGCGCCGAGGGGCGGGGCGCTGATCGTCACGCGGTCGCCGAGGTGGTGCGTAAAGCCGGCGCCCGGCGCGTCGCGGTCCTTGATCGGCGAGAACATCGTGCCGAGGAACAGCATGAAGCCGTCCGGGTATTGATGGTGCGGCCCACAGGTTTGCGCGACGAGGTCGAGCGGGTCACGGCTGATCTCGCTCATATGGCTCACGCCGTCGAGCACGAAGCCGTCGTCGGCGCCCTCAACGCGCAGCGATACCTGCGTCGTGCGAATCGTGTCGATCGTGAAGTGCTCGTCAAACAGGCGCACGAACGGGCCGATGGCGCAGGAGCCGTTGTTGTCCTTGCATTTGCCCAGCAGCAGCGCCGAGCGCCCCTCGATGTCGCGCAGGTTCACGTCGTTACCCAGCGCCGCTCCCACGACATGCCCGGCGCTGCTGACCGCCAGCACGATCTCCGGCTCCGGGTTGTTCCACCGCGAGGCTGGATGCAGCCCGACGTCGGCGCCGAACCCGACTGCCGACATCGGCTGCGATTTGGAAAACACTTCCGCATCGGGGCCGATACCGACTTCCATGTATTGCGACCACGCGCCACGGCGCTGCAGTTCGTCCTTGAGCCGCATGGCCGCATCGGAGCCGGGCTTGATCTTCGAGAGATCGGAGCCCACCACGCCGACAATGGATTCGCGCACGTCGCGCGCCTTGGCCGGGTCGCCGCCGGCCTGTTCTTCGATCACACGTTCGATCAGGCTGACGGCGAACGTCACGCCGCAGGCCTTGATCGCTTGCAGATCATTCGGGGCGAGCAGGGCGGGAGCGTTGCTTGCACGGTCGGCGGCCAAGGAACGTTCGACGAGCGCTTCGACACGGCCCAGGTCTTCCCCGGGTGCCTGCCGGGCGATGGCCAGTGCGTCAGGATGCTCGAACAGATCCGACACGGTCGGCACCGCTTCCGTGATGTCGAAAACGACACCGTTGCGTACCACCACGACGGATGGCCCATCGCCGTTGGCCGTTGTGCGCCACACCCGACCGACGAGCGTTGCATGCTCAAGATCGTGCGGCAAGTAGTTGGCGATGTCGGTCATGTGCGCTCCGTGAGTAGGACACCCCTGTTGCAGGGAACCCGCGTGATCGTAGAGACGGCGATGCAGGGTGTCCAACACCGTGACGAAATTTCCAACCTGTTGGACAATCTAGACACGCATGAACAAGGCAGGTTTCCAGTGAAGACAGACTATGAGGTGCCTGCGCTCAAGCGCATTCATGACGTGCTGGAGATACTCTGCGCGGCGACGTCTCCTGTGCGGCCGGCTGCGTTGGCGCAGGCGACGGGCATGTCCAGAAGCACGTTGTACCTGCTGCTGGAGTCGCTTGAAAAGCGCCGCTGGATTGAAAAGCGGGCCGACGGCTACCTGATCGGCTTGACGCTGTTTGAGCTGGGCAACGCCTATTTCCGCCACGACAGCTTGCTGGCCGCGTTCCGGCGCGAATCCGCCGCCTTCGTTGCCACGCACAACGAAGTCGTGCAGCTTGCCGTGCTCGACGGCACGGAAGTCGTCTACATCGCGCGGGAGGACGCGCCGCGGCCGGTTCGCCTGGTATCGGATGTCGGCCTGCGCCTGCCGGCCCATTGCTGCGCGCTCGGCAAGGCGCTGCTGGCGAGCCTCGATGACGAAGCGGTGTGTGCGCTGCTGCCGGCGCGTCTTGCCGCCATGACGGAGCACACCACCACGCGCCGCGCCGATTTGCTCGATGAGCTTGAGCGCGTTCGCGTGCGGGGCCTGGCGACGGAGCGCGAGGAGGTTGTGGCGGGGCTGGCCTGCTTTGCGGCGTTTGTGGGTGTGACGCCGCTCGGCAAGCGCGTTGCGGTGAGTTCCAGCGTGCCGGTCAGCCGATTGGACGCCCGCCGGGAGAAGCGCCTCGTCGTCGGTGTTGCAGGCATGGCGGACCGCATCGGCCGCGCGCTCGCGCAGGCATAGCGGCGGGCTGCTGCGTGGCCGGTTCCGCTATGATCGCCACTCCTCTTTTTTTCTTTCCTCTTTTCCTTTGGCGCGTAGGCGTTTCTCATGACCACCGGCACCACACCCCCTCGCATGGCCGATGTTGCGCGCGTTGCCGGCGTGTCGAAGATGACCGTGTCAAGGGTGCTGGCAGGCGGCAGCGTGTCGCCCGAAACCCGCGCGCGCGTGCAGGAGGCCATCGACGCGCTCGGCTACGTTGCCACGGCCGCAGCCGGGATGCTGTCCAGCGGCCGATCGGAATTCGTCGCCGCCCTGGTGCCTTCGCTGGCCAGTTCCAACTTTGCCGATACCGTGCGCGGGCTGAGCGATGCGCTTGCGCCGCATGGCCTGCAACTGCTGCTGGGTGATACCGACTACCACCTCGATCAGGAGGAGGCGCTGGTGAAGTCGCTGCTGCGCCATCAGCCGCGTGGCATTGCCTTGACCGGTCGCCACCACAGTGCCGGCACGCGGGCGTTGCTGGAGCGCGCCGGCATCCCGATCGTCGAGATGTGGGATCTGCCTCAGCGCCCGATCGACAGGGCGGTCGGGTTCTCGAACGCCAAGGCGTCGCTCGCGATGGTGCATCACCTGCACAAACGGGGCTACCGGCGCATCGGCTTCCTGTGCGGCGCCAGCGAACTGGACCGGCGCGGCACCGACCGCATGCGTGGATACCTAAGCGGAATCAAGGCGCTTGGCCTGGGCGAGCCGCGTGTGATCCGCCTGGGCGAATCGCCCATCACCATGAGCCACGGCGGCCCCGCGATGGCCGCTTTGCTGCAAGCGTGGCCCGATACCGATGCCGTGATGTGCGTGAGCGACATGTCCGCATTCGGCGCCATCATGGAATGCCACCGGCGCGGCATGTCCGTGCCCGGCGACATCGCCCTTGCGGGCTTCGGCAACTTTGAAGTCGCGTGGTGCTGCCATCCGACCATCACGACGATTTCCGTCGATGCCTATGGCATCGGCCTGCGCACGGGCGAGGTCTTGCTCGATGCGCTCGGCGTTGGCGAGGCCACGGGCGCACCCAAGCTCTCGCGCATCGACTTCAGCGTGGTCGAACGCGAGAGCGCATAGCGCGCGGCCTCATGCGCGGCGTCAATGCGAGTGCCGCGGATTGCCGCGCGTCTCGATCACGTTCAGATACAGGGTTGCCGGCTCCAGGCATCCGCCAGTCGAAAGCTGCCCGACAAACTGCCGATAGATTTCCTGCCAAGGCGTTTGCGACAGCGGCACGCTGAACGTTGCGGTTTCACGCCGGCGCTCAAGTTCTTCCGCGTCGACGAGCACATCGACCTTGCGGGCGTTGAGGTCCACGCGGATGCGATCGCCCGTGCGCAGGAGCGCCAGGCCGCCACCCGCCGCCGCCTCGGGCGACATGTTCAAAATGGACGGACTCGCCGATGTGCCGCTCTGCCGGCCATCGCCCATGCACGGCAGCGATTCGATCCCCTGCTTGACCAGCGCCGCCGGCGGCGCCATGTTGACGACCTCCGCGCTGCCCGGATAACCGACCGTTCCGCAGCCGCGGATGACGAGGATGCAGCGCTCGTCAATCTCGAGTGCCGGATCGTTGATGCGAGCGTGATAGTCCTCCGGCCCATCGAAGACGATGGCGCGTGCCTCGAACACGTTTTCGGCGCCGGGTTCGCTCAGGTAGGTCTGCCGGAATGCCTCGCCCACCACCGACATCTTCATGATCGCGCTGTCAAAGAAATTGCCCGACAGCACGATGAAGCCCGCCCGATGCTTGAGCGGCGCGTCCACAGGGAAGATGACATCGCGGTCGGCGTCGGGCGCGGCATCGGCAATCGCGCCGATCGTGCGGCCAGAGACGGTGCGGCAATCGCGCCGCAGCAACCCGCCCGCGTCGAGCTGGCGCAGCACGGCGGGCACGCCGCCCGAGCGGTGGAAGCTCTCCCCCAGATATTCGCCGGCCGGCATGCAGTTCACCAGCAGCGGCACCGACTCTCCGTGGCGCTGCCAGTCTTCGAGGCTGAGTTCCACGCCCATGTGGCGCGCGATTGCGATGAGGTGCGGCGGGCAGTTGGTCGACGCGCCAAGCGCCGAAGCCACCATGATGGCGTTCTCGAACGCCGCGCGCGTCATGATCGTCGAGGGGCGGATGTCTTCACGCACGAGGTCGACGATGCGCTTGCCGGTGGCATAGGCCATCTGCCCGCGCTCGCGGTACGCCGCCGGAATGCTGGCGCACCCGGGCAGCGACATGCCCAGCGCTTCGGCCAGGCTGTTCATCGACAGCGCGGTGCCCATCGTGTTGCAGTGGCCGATCGACGGCGACGACGCGGTGGTCAGCTCCATGAAGCCTTCGTAGTCGATGTCGCCGGCAGCCAGCCGGTTGCGCGCATGCCAGATGACGGTGCCGGAGCCGACCCGCTTGCCTTCGTGCCAGCCGTCCAGCATCGGCCCACCAGACAGGACGATGGCCGGCAGGTCCACCGTGGCGGCGGCCATCAGGCAGGCGGGCGTGGTCTTGTCGCACCCGGTGGTCAGCACGACACCGTCGAGCGGGAAGCCGTGGAGGATCTCGACCAGACCGAGATACGCGAGATTGCGATCGAGCGCAGCAGTCGGGCGGCGACTCTGCTCGGCCAGCGGGTGAACCGGAAACTCCATCGGAATGCCGCCCGCGTCGCGTATGCCGGCCTTCACACGCTGCGCCAGCTCGATGTGGTGCCGGTTGCACGGCGCCAGATCGCTGCCCGTCTGCGCGATCCCGATGATCGGCCGGCCTGACTGCAACTCTTCGCGCGTCAGGCCGTAGTTCATGAAGCGTTCGACGTAGAGGGCGGTCATGTCGGCGTGGCTCGGGTCGTCGAACCACAGCTGGCTGCGCAGTCTGCGTGGAGCTTGGGTGGGCATGGTGTCTCCGTCGTTGTGTGGCCGGGCTTCCCTCTGCGGGGGTGTTGGCGTGGCGATACACCAGCGTCCGCCGCTTGATTGGTACCGGTAACAACGAATGGTAGACCGGGATCACGACGCAGGCAATCAGCGGCGGGACCCCATTACCGCAGACGGTGGCGCCGCAGTGCTTTCGGTGCCCGCTGCACCCGTTACGCTGCCTGCTGCGCCACGTCGTTCCTCAGCAGCCCGCGTGTGCGCTGGTTGGCCGAGGCTTACTTGCTGAGTTCGTGCCCGATGACGGCACCCGCGGCCGCACCGCCGATCGTGCCCGCCGGGCTGTGCGTCAGCTCATGGCCGGCCACGCCGCCTGCCACCGCACCGCCCGCCGTACAGCCGGTCAGCGTGGGCGCGAGCACGGCCAGGGCGCACACCAGTGCTGTTTTCCATGTCTTCATGATGCCCTCCGGAGAAGCCGGCCAGATGCAGCAGCCGGCATATCCGCAGGCGAGCAAAGCGCGTGCCGCCCTCACATGAACAGCGGCGACAGCGACAGGTGCGACAGGGCGATCACGATCACCTGCGCAATCACCAGCAGGATCAGCGGCGAGAGATCGAGCCCGCCCAGCGGCGGCACCACGCGGCGGATCGGGCGCAGCAGCGGATCGACCAGCGTGTTGAGGACGGCGCCCATGGGAGAGTGCGGCCCAACCCAGGACAGCACGGCCGAAGCGATCGTCACCCACACCAGCACGTTGAAGGCCCACTTGAGCACCGTGAAGAGCGCCGCCACAAAGCCCATCGGCAGAAACGCCATCGGGCTCAGGCCCACCGAGGCCAGCAGCAGAAGCAGATACACCAGCGCCGTGGCATAGGCGGCCACCAGGCACGACCAGTCGATGTAGCCAGTGGCGGGAATCACCCGGCGCAGCGGATGCACGAGCCACCCCGTCAACTGGAAGATGGCTTGCGACAGCGGATTGCGCGGCGACAGCCGCACCGCCTGCGTCCAGGCGCGCAGCAGCAGCGCCGCGCCAAAGAGCGTGAAGATCGTGTCGAGCAGAAAACGCGTGATATCGCCGAACATGCGTCCGGATCTCCTATGGTCAGGTGGGCCAAAGCGTGAGGCAAAGGTGGCGCCCCGGGGGCGCGGTATTGTCGCACGGGATCTTTGCGGAACGCCCGTGCCGACACCCGCGTCATGATCGCCTTGCTGCCCATCCTCCGGACGCGAATGCCGGCGCGGCGGCCGGCCCTTCTGAGACAGCCCTGTCCGGTGCCGCCTGCAGAGCGGGCCTGCGCCGGCGAGCCTTGATGGCGTCCGGCACGGATGCTCGACCTGTGCCGGCCCGCTCGGCTGCGCCTTGACGACTTCCTGACCGACGTCGCTGCTGCGTGGCGGCCGCGCTTACAAGCCCGCCACCGGGAAGCTCGCCTGCCAGACCGCGCCCTGTACGTTCACCGCTTTCGGGATCAGCTTCTGCTGCAGGAACAGGTCGGCGATCTGCTGCTGTGACGCCACGATCTGCGGGGTGACCGGCGTTACGCCATAGGGCACGCGCCGCAGCCACGTTTCCACCACGGGTTGCTCGATGCCCAGCTTCGGCGAGAGCAGCGCTGCCGCTTCCTGGGTGTGCTGGTTCACCCACAGGCCCGAGGTGCGCAACTGCGCCAGGATGGCATTCACGGCGCGCGGATGCGTCTTCACGAAGTCCGGGGTGGCCTCGTAGAAGTTGAACACCGGCAACTCGCTGAAATCGCCCAGCGTGCGCGTCTTCAATGCCTTTTGCGCCAGCGCGTAATACGGATCCCACACCACCCACGCGTCGACGGCGCCGCTTTCGAAGGCGGCACGTGCCTCGGCCGGCGGCAGATAGATCGGCTGCACGTCCTGTACCGTCAGGTTCGCGCGCTTGAGCAACTGCACGAGCAGGTAGTGCGAGCTTGAGCCCTTCTGCAGCGCAATGCGCTTGCCCTTCAGGTCCGCCACGCTGCGCGCGGGTGAGCCGTCGAGCACGAACAGCGCCTCGTTCGTCTTGCCGCCGGGCTCGGCCCCCACGTAGACGAGGCGCGCACCTGCCGCCTGCGCAAACACGGCCGGTGGAGCGCCGGTATAGCCGAAGTCGATGCTTCCCGTGTTGAGTGCCTCCAACAGTTGCGGCCCGGCGGGAAATTCTTTCCACTCGACCTTGTAGCCGAGTTCGGCCAACGGTTTGTCGAGCGAGCCCTGCGCCTTGAGCACGGCGAGCAGGCCTGCCTTCTGAAAGCCGATGCGGACCGTTCCAGCCGGGTCTGCGGCATGTGCGAAGCCGGCGTTCAGCGCGAGGCCGGCGCCCAGCAGTGCGGCGAGCCAGCGTCGTCGCGCAGGCGATGCAGCGGTGTGGTGCGATTGGGTTTGCATGGTTCCTCCAGCGAGTTGGGTGGCGTGCGGCCGATGCTACGGACCGCGCGCGTGCGAAGGAACGAACAAGATTGCATGTGCATAGACGCCGGCAGGGTCAGCGTTTCACGGCGGTAGCGGCAAGCTCCGCCAGATAGGCCCATGGATAGACGCCGCGCGCATGTCCATCGCTGAACACCAGTTGCACGCCGTAGCCCACGGGCTCAATGCGGGTGATGCGCACGTCGGCCGGCGCGCGGATCGGCATGCCCTGGTGGCGCTTGAACTGGCACTCGGCGCATCGGCAGGCCCGGCGCAGCGCAGTGTGGTCGAGCGCGACGGACGCCCCGGGCCAGTGCACGCGCAGCGTGTGTGTGGCAACGTCGTTGTCGATGCGTTCAGGGGCTTGCACGGGTGCCCTCGAGCTGTGCCAGCGCGATGCGCACGGCTTTCACCACTTCCGGATCGCCGTCGCCTTCCGCACGGCGCAGGGCGGGCACGGCCGCGGCTGAGCCCGTTTCCCCGAGCGCAAGCGCGGCCTCCTTGCGCAGATTGCTGATCGGGTGGACGAGCAGCGCAGCGAGCGCCTCCACGGCATGCGCGGCGCGCCAGCGGCCGAGCGCGCGTGCAGCTTGCAGGCGGACTTGCCAGTAGTCATCGGTCAAGGCCTCCACCAGCGTCTGCGTGACGTGTGCGTTCGGTGCCAGCGCACGCAGCTTGCCGAGCGTGCCGGCGCTTTCCTCGCGCACGCGCCACGCGGTGTCGCGCAATGCGTCGAGCAGCGCGGGGAGGACCGATGCGTCCGCCGCAAGGCCGAGGGCGCCGACTGCGGCACGCCGTACCTCGGCGTCGTCGTCCTGGCGGGCGCGCTCGGCCAAGGCCGGCAGCGCCGCCACATGCTTGCGCCAGCCGAGCACGGCCACCGCTTCGCGGCGCACGGCGGCATCCGCGTCCTGCAAGGCTTGCAGTGCCGGCGCGTCGCTCTCGGGCACGCGCAGTTCACGAAGCCCGCGCAGGGCGGCGGCGCGCACGAACGCGCTTGCGTGGTCCACGTAAGGCAGCAGCGCGGGGGCCGAGTCCGCCGATTTCAGTTCACCGAGGCCGAGCGCCGCGGCCTCGCGCACGGCGGCATCGGCGTCTTCCAGCGCGCGGGCGAGCGCGGCGACGGTGTCCGGCCGTTCCCACGTGGCGATGATGCGCGCGGCTTCCAGCCGGACTTCGGGCGCGGGGTCGTGTGCAAGCAGCGCCGTCACCTCGGGCAGCGCGTCGGCGTCTTCCTCGTCGGCCAGTTGCAGCAGGGCGATGCGGCGTGTGGCGGCATCCGCATCGTGCAGGCGCGCCAGGATCGTTGTCGTCATCGGCGCCTCAACGCAGCAAGTAGGGGATGTCGACCTTGACCGCGCCGGTCGGGCAGTCCTGCTCGCAGGGCATGCAGTACCAGCACTCGTCGAACTGCATGAAGGCCTTGCCCTTGGTCAGGTCGATGGCGAGCAGGTCGAGCGGGCAGACGTCGACGCAGACGGTGCAGCCCTTGTCGGCAATGCACCGGGCTTCGTCAATGGTGACCGGCGCGCTGCTGCGCGAGGCGATGTCGTGTGGGGTGTGGGGCATGGCGATGGCTCAGGCGGCTTGCGGAATGCGCAGGTGCGCGTACGAATCGGTGCCGTGCACGTCGACCGGGATGACGTAGGGCTCGATGGCCTGCTTGCGGCTGGCCATGTGGCCGCGCGCATCCTTGTAGAGGCGCGTGTGGCAGAACCAGTTGGCGTCGTCGCGCTCGGGGTGGTCCACGCGATGGTGGTACAGGCCCCAGCGGCTTTCGGTACGAAAGAGCGACGCGCGCGCGGCCATCTCGGCGCAGTCCCGGATGAAGCTGACTTCCATCGCGCGCATCAGCTCGTGCGGATTGCGTGCGTGCAGGTGCGTGATGTCTTCGGCAATCTCGGCGAAGCGCCGCAGGCCGATTTCCATCTTGCGCGTGACCTTGGGCGGCTGCAGGTAATCGTTCACCATGCGGCGCAGCTTGTATTCCACCTGCGCGGGGGCGAGGCCGTGATCGCGTTGCAGCGGCGCGAAGATGCGCGTGCGCTCGCGTTCGATCTGCGCGTCGTCGACGCGGGCGTCGCCTTGCCGGCCGGCGATGTAGTCCGCCGCGTTCTGCCCCGCAAACCAGCCGTACGTGAATGCGCCGAGCATGTAGTTGTGCGGCACGGCGGCCATGTCGCCCGCTGCGTAAAGGCCCGGCACGGTGGTTTCCGCGCGCGCATTCACATACACGCCAGACGCGCTGTGCCCGCTGCAGAAGCCGATTTCCGAGATGTGCATCTCCACCATCTGCGTGCGGTAATCGGTGCCGCGCCCGGCGTGGAAGCGTCCTCGGCTGGGGCGCTCGTTGGTGTGCAGGATGGTCTCGATGGTCTGGATGGTTTCTTCGGCCAGGTGGTCGAGCTTGAGGAATACTGGCCCCTTGCCGCCTTGCAGCTCCTGGTAGAACTCCCACATCATCTGGCCGCTCCAGTAGTCGCACTGGATGAAGCGCTCGCCGCGCGCGTTGGCGGTGTAGCCGCCCAGCGGGCCGGTCACGTAGGCGCACGCGGGGCCGTTGTAGTCCTTGATGAGCGGGTTGATCTGGAAGCATTCCAGGTTGGAAAGCTCCGCGCCCGCGTGATACGCCATCGCGTAGCCATCGCCCGCGTTGGTGGGGTTTTCGTATGTGCCCATCAGGTAGCCGGAAGCCGGCAGGCCAAGCCGCCCGGCGGCGCCGCAGCTCAGCACCACGGCCTTTGCGCGCACCACGAGAAAATCCGCCGTGCGGCAATCGAAGCCGAGCACGCCGCAGGCGGCCCCATCGGCATCCGTCAGCACGCGCGTGACGACGATGCGGTTCGTGATCTCCACCCGGGCACGCTTGAGCTGCCGATACAGCACCTTCTTGATGTCGTGCCCCTCGGGCATCGGCAGCACGTAGCTGCCCATATGGTGGACCTTCTTGACGGCGTAGTCGCCGGTCTCGTCCTTCTCGAACTTCACGCCCCAGCGGTCAAGCTGCTCGATGGTGGCGAAGCTGTGCTGCGCATAGGCATACACGGCCGACTGATCGACGATGCCGTCATTGGCCAGCGTGATCTCGCGCGTGTATTGCTCCGGCGTGGCATGCCCGGGAATGACGGCGTTGTTCAGCCCGTCCATGCCCATGGAGATCGCGCCGCTGCGTTTCACGTGCGCCTTGTCGATCAGCAGCACACGCAGCGCGGGGTTGCGTTCTTTTGCCTTGATGGCCGCCATCGGGCCGGCCGTGCCGCCGCCCACGACGACGAGGTCGTACTCCAGTTCCAACGTGTTCATACGGTGCCTTGCAGAGAAAAGACCGATTGCGCCGATGCGGCCACCTGCCGGTCCAGCCGAAGCCGGTACTGGAAGGCGTCGCCACGGAAGCTGAGGCGTTCATAGTCGATGGGCGTGCCGTGCGCGTCGTGCGTCAGGCGCTCCACGCGCAGCAGCGGCGCACCGGCGCCCGTGTCGAGCGCGCAGGCGGTCGCGTGGTCGGCGAGCGCCGCATCGATGGCCAGCGTGGCATGCCCGAGCGCCACGCCCGCGTCCTGCTCCAGCACGAGAAACACGTCGCGCGTCACCAGGTCGGCCCTGGCGACGATGCGGCCGAGCGCTTCAGGCAGCCACGTCACCTCGAGCGACACCGGCGCTTGATCCAGCAGCCGCACGCGGTGCAATTCGGTGACGGGCGCGCCGGGTGCGAGGCGCAGCGCCTGCGCGACGTCGGCGGGGGCCGGCACCGTCTGCAGCTTCAGCACGCGGTTGCGGATCGCATGGCCCTGCGCGGACATCGCCTCGGCAAAGCCCTGCAGCGCCGTCACGTTCTGGAACGCCTTGGGCTGGCTCACGAACGTGCCCTTGCCATGGCGGCGGTAGATCAGTCCTTCGTTCTGCAGGTCGGCCAGGGCCTGCCGCACGGTGATGCGGCTGGCGCCAAACTGCGCACCCAGCGCCGCCTCTGAGGGCAGCAGGGATGCCGGCGCGTACAGGCCGCTGACAATGCCCTCGCGCAGCGCGCCCTTGATCCGCTCATAGAGCGGCGGGGCCGGCGGGCGAGGGGAGGATGGGGATGTCGTCATCGGGGGCGAACTCGTTATGACAAGTGGGTGCGCCCAGTCTAAAAAGCCGGCGTTGGCAGGGGAACGAAGCTTTTTCGATATGGTTCTGCGGTTTTTGCGAGCGAAACCCTGCCGGGTTTTGTGCGTTGCACGATGCTGCAGTCGGGCAATCGATATCAAAACCGATATCCGTCGTGCCAGAAAAAAGCATTAGACGGTTATGTCTCGCTGTCCATAACATGGCTCAGCACGAACGGCAGCAACGCAGGCAGGGTTGCCGCTGAAAAAACAAACGTGCGCAGCCGCAGGCAGTGACGGGCTGCTTCCACCATAAGAGGAGAGACGCAATGGCAACAACGCGCGCTGATCGCGCCCGACGTACCGTGTTGACCTTTCTCGCCACGGCCGGCGTGCTGTTGGCAACCGGCGCCGGGTCTGCAGCCCACGCGGCGGACAAGGCCTTCACCATGGGCTTTGCCCAGGTGGGTGCCGAGAGCGAATGGCGCACCGCCAATTCGGAGTCGATCAAATCCGCCGCCAAGGCGAACGGCGTGACCCTGAAGTTCTCTGACGCGCAGCAGAAGCAGGAAAACCAGATCAAGGCGATCCGCTCGTACATCGCGCAGAAGGTGGACGTGATCGCGTTCTCGCCGGTCGTGGAATCTGGCTGGGACACCGTGCTGCAGGAAGCCAAGGCCGCCAAGATCCCGGTCATCCTGACCGACCGCGGCATCGACAGCAAAGACCCGTCGCTCTACACCACGTTCATCGGCTCGGATTTCGTGGAGGAAGGCCGTAAGGCCGGCCGCTGGCTGCTGGAGAACTACAAGGGCAAGGGCGACGTGAACATCGTCGAGTTGCAGGGCACCGTCGGCTCGGCGCCGGCCATCGACCGCAAGCGCGGCTTCGAAGAGATCATCAAGACCGACCCGCGCTACAAGATCATCCGCTCGCAAACCGGTGATTTCACCCGCGCGAAGGGCAAGGAGGTGATGGAAGCCTTCCTCAAGGCCGAGGGCAAGAAGATCAACGTGCTGTTTGCACACAACGACGACATGGCGATCGGCGCCATCCAGGCGATTGAAGAGGCAGGCCTGAAGCCGGGCAAGGACATCACCATCATTTCCATCGACGGCGTGAAGGGCGCGTTCGAAGCCATGATGGCCGGCAAGCTGAACGTGACGGTGGAATGCAGCCCGCTGCTCGGGCCGCAGTTGATGGAAACCGCGCGCGCCGTGCTGGCGGGCAAGCCGGTGCCCAAGCGCATCGTCACCAAGGAAGGCATCTTCCCGATGGAAGTGGCGGCCAAGGAGTTTCCGAACCGCAAGTACTGAGGCTGCGCGGGTTCGCAAGCCCTTTGCTGAACAGGCGCAACCGGCACGGTGGAGGCCTTCCGCCATGCCGGTTGCGCCACGTTAACAGGTGACACCCATGCCGGACCACGTTGACCAAACCGCCGCGCACGATGCACGCGGCGCGCTGCTGCACATGCGCGGCATCTCCAAGAACTTTCCCGGCGTGCAGGCGCTGGCCGGGGTCGATTTCCGCCTGTTTCCCGGCGAGGTGCATGCCCTGATGGGGCAGAACGGCGCCGGCAAATCGACGCTCATCAAGGTGCTGACCGGCGTGGAGGCGCCGGATGCGGGCGAGATCCTGCTCGGCGGTCAGCCCATCGCGCCGGGCTCGCCGCTGGAAGCGCAGAAGCTGGGCATCAGCACGGTGTACCAGGAGGTAAACCTCTGCCCGAACCTCACGGTGGCGGAGAACATCCACATCGGCCGCTTTCCCATGCGCCTGGGCAGCATCGACTGGCGCGCCACGAACCGCGCTGCCCAGGCGCTGCTGGCCGACCTGAACATCCACATCGACGTCGCCCTGCCGCTGTCGCTGTACCCGGTGGCCATCCAGCAGATGGTGGCGATTGCGCGGGCGCTCTCCACCGAAGCGCGCATCCTCATCCTCGACGAACCGACCTCCAGCCTGGACGACGACGAAGTCGCGCGCCTGTTTGCCGCCATTCGCACGCTCAAGGCACGCGGCATGGCCGTGCTGTTCGTCACGCATTTCCTGGAGCAGACGTACGCCATTTCGGACCGCATTACCGTGCTGCGAAATGGCCGGCTGGAAGGCGAGTACGCCGCGCGTGACCTGCCGCAACTGCAACTGATCAACAAGATGGTCGGGCGCGACATCGACGCCAGCCGCTTCGCGCGTACCGAGGTGCCGCCCGTGGACGACACGGCGCCCGCATTCCTGAGCGCGCGCGGCATGGGCCGCCGCGGCGTCGTGCAGCCGCTCGACCTGGATGTGCGCCCGGGCCAGGTGCTGGGTCTGGGCGGGCTGCTCGGCTCGGGCCGCACCGAGACCGCGCGCCTGCTGTTCGGCGTAGACCGCAACGATGCAGGCTCGATCAACGTGCAAGGGCAGTCCCACCAGTTCAGCTCGCCGCGTGACGCGATCCGCCAGGGCATCGGCTTCTGCCCGGAAGACCGCAAGACCGAAGGCATCATTGCCGAGCTGTCGATCCGCGAGAACATCATCCTCGCGCTGCAGGCCAAGCGCGGCCTGTTCCGCTATCTGCCCAGGAAGCGCCAGCGCGAGATTGCGGACCAGTACATCGCCCAGCTCGGCATCAGGACGCCGGATGCGGAGAAGCCCATCGGCCAGCTCTCGGGCGGCAACCAGCAGAAAGCCGTGCTCGCACGCTGGCTGGCGACCGACCCGGCCATGCTGATCCTGGACGAGCCGACCCGTGGCATCGACATTGCCGCCAAGCTCGACATCATGGACCTCGTGACCGCGCAGTGCCGCAAGGGCATGGCGATCCTGTTCATCTCCAGCGAACTGCCCGAGGTGCTGCGCGTGAGCCACCGCCTGGCGATCCTGCGGGACCGCAAGAAAGTGGGCGAGCTGGCAGGCGAAGACATGACCGAAGACAACCTGTGCCACGTGATTGCCGGCGGTGAGCTGCCCGCCAAGGCACCGCCCAGCGCGTCTGCCACCACCGGAGGCGCAGCATGACGCAACGCTCCCGCATGCACGCGCTCGCCGGCCACCGGCTGTTCTGGCCCTGCGTGACGCTGATCCTGCTGTGCGTGCTGAACACGTGGTTCAACCCGCATTTCTTTCACCTTGAGATCCGCGGCGGGCACCTGTACGGCAGCGTGATCGACATCCTCAACCGCGCGGCACCGCTGATGCTCGTGTCGCTGGGCATGACGCTGGTGATTGCCGTGGGTGGCATCGACATTTCGGTCGGTGCGGTGGTCGCCATCTCGGGCGCGATTGCGGCATCGCTCATCGGCGGTACGCTCGTCGTCCAGAACGGCATGCCGGTGTATGTGACCAAGGTGCCGCTGATGCTCGCGCTGCTGGCCGCGGTGGGCGCCGCGCTGGTGTGCGGGCTGTGGAACGGCATGCTCGTGGCCGGCGCCGGCATGCAGCCCATCATCGCCACGCTGATCCTGATGGTGGCCGGGCGGGGCGTGGCGCAGCTCATCACCGGCGGGCAGATCATCACCGTCTACTACGAGCCGTTCTTCTTCGTGGGCAATGGCTACCTGTTCGGGCTGCCGTTCGGCCTGTACATCGCCGGCGCCGTGCTGTGCCTGCTTTTGCTGCTGATGCATCGCACGGCGTTGGGCCTGTTCATCGAAGCGGTTGGCATCAACCCCGTGGCGGCGCGGCTTGCGGGGCTGAACACCAAGGCGCTGCTGTTCGGCATCTACGGGTTCTGCGGTGCCATGGCCGGCGTGGCAGGGCTCATCATCTGTTCCAACGTGAAGAGCGCCGATGGCAACAACGCGGGCCTGCTGCTCGAGCTGGACGCCATCCTGGCCGTCACGCTGGGTGGCACGTCGCTCGCGGGCGGCAAGTTCAGCCTGTGGGGCAGCGTGGTCGGGGCGCTCATCATTCAAACGCTCACGTATGCGATCTACTCGATGGGCGTGCCGCCGGAGGTCAACCTGGTGGTGAAGGCCGTGGTGGTGTTTGCCGTGTGCCTGGCGCAATCGGCGGCATTCCGGGCGATGGTATTTCAACGCCGCGTGGGGGCGCAGTCATGAGAATCAATCCACGGCGCTTGCCGTTCTATGTGACGTTGTTCCTGTTCGCGCTGCTGTTCGGTTTCGGGTCTGTCACGTACACCGGGTTCTTCAGCGTGCAGGTGTTCCTGAACCTGTTCATCGACAACGCCTTCCTGATCGTCGTGGCCATCGGCATGACGTTCGTCATCCTGTCGGGCGGCATCGACTTGTCGGTGGGGGCGGTGGTGGCGCTCACCACGATGATCTCCGCCGCGCTGGTCGAGCACCATGGCTGGTCGATCGGTGCCGTGGTGCCGCTGGTGCTGGTCGCAGGGACGCTGTTCGGCCTGATGATGGGCGTGCTGATCCAGGTGTTCCGCATCCAGCCGTTCATCGTCACGCTGGGCGGCATGTTCCTGGCGCGCGGGCTGTGCTACCTCATCAGCATTGATTCGATCAGCATTACGAACCCCACCTACACCGCGCTCTCGCAGCACAAGATTCTCGTGGGCGGCGGCAACTACGTGTCGCCCAGCGTGGTGACTGCGCTGGCGGTGTTTGCGGCTGCCGTGTGGCTTGCGCACTGCAGCCGCTTTGGCCGCACGGTGTATGCGCTGGGCGGCAACGAGCGCTCGGCCTTGCTGATGGGCCTGCCGGTCGCGCGCACGCGCATCCTCGTCTATGGGCTCAGCGGGTTCTGTTCGGCACTGGGTGGGGTGCTGGTGACGTTCTACATGCTCTCGGGCTACGGGCTGCATGCGCAGGGCATGGAGCTGGATGCCATTGCGGCCACGGTGGTGGGTGGCACGCTGCTGACCGGCGGCGTGGGGCTGATCAGCGGCAGCGTCGTCGGCGTGCTGCTGTTGGGGGTCATCCAATCGCTGATTACGTTTGACGGCACGCTCAGTTCGTGGTGGGCGCGCATTGCCATCGGCGTGCTGCTGTGCATGTTCTGCCTGATGCAGCGCTTCCTGGGCCGTGCGCAGCGGGGCACCGCGCTGCCGCCCGCCGGCCCGCACAGGCCGGCGCATCGCTCCGATGAGGCCCGCAAGGACGCGCCCGCACCTGCTGTCCTGATGCAGTCGCACGCCATCCCCCCGTTCAACTAGCGCGGCGGACGCCGCGCAATCGCCGCCGCAGACCTAGATGGTGCCCTGCGCCGCTGGCATTGACGGCTCCGGTCACGTGCCGCTTGCACATCTGCGTGGGTCCATCATGGATGAGGCATTGCGCGGCATGGGTTTTGGCCCCAATCTGGGGTCCGAAGCCATCCGGCCGCTCCATAGGCGTCTGGACGCAACCGATCCTGCTATCTTCAGGCGCCCGGATGCAGCCGGCCATCCCGACGTCCGCACAAGGAGACACCACGTGACCGTTCACCTCGATCTGGACGCCTACTTCCACCGCATCCGCTGGGGCGGCCACACGCGCCCGACCTACGAGACGCTCGCGCAACTGGTGCGCGCGCACATGCGGTACATCCCGTTCGAGAATCTCGACGTGCTGCTGGGGCGGGGCATCCGGATCGACCTCGAAAGCGTGCAGGACAAGCTCGTGCGCGCGCGTCGCGGCGGCTACTGCTTCGAACATGCGACGCTGTTTGCGGCCGTGCTCGAGCGCCTCGGTTTCCAACCGGTGCGCCATTCGTCGCGCGTGATCCTGTTGTCGCCGCGCGCGGAGGCGCCGCGCACGCACATGTTCCTGACGGTTCCGCTGCCCGAAGGCACCTTTGTCGTCGACCCCGGCTTTGGGGCGCTGGCGCCGCGCGTGCCGGTACCGCTCGTCGACGGCCAGGAAGCCAGCATCGACGGCGAGCGGCACTGGATGGTGCGCGACGAAGGCCGCTGGATACTTCGCGCGCAGGTGCGCAGCGATACGCCGGTCGATGCCTGGGTGATCACGCTCGAAGAGGACTACCCCATCGACTTCGAGATGGCGAACCATTACACGTCCACGTATCCGGCCTCGCCGTTCAAGAACCGCATCCTGATGCGCTCGCTGACCGATGAAGGCCGCGTGACGGTGATGAACCGCGACGCCACCATCTGGCGCGCAGACACGCCGCACCGGTTCGAGCTGGAAGACCGCCGCGCGCTGCGTGGCCTGCTGGTGGAGTATTTCGGCATCGATCTTCCGGAAGTCGAGCACATGCGCGTGCCCGGCATTCCGGAATGGGCCTGAGCTGCCGCCTAGCCGTTGCGGAACAGGAAGCTGTAACCGTTAAGCGCCGGCACGCCCCCCAGGTGCGCATACAAGACGCGCGAGCCCGCCGGGATCTCGCCACGGCGGATCAGGTCGATCATGCCCTGCATCGATTTGCCCTCGTACACCGGGTCCGTCAGCATGCCTTCCGCGCGGGCGCACAGGCGGATGGCGTCGAGCGTCTCCTGCGACGGCACGCCGTATTCCGGATACGCGTAGCGTGTGTCGAGCACCACGTCGGCGTCTGTCATGTCGCGGCCGAGGTCGACCTTGTCGGCAGTGTTGCGCGCAATGCGCAGGATCTGCTCGCGCGTCTGCTCCGGCTTGGCCGAGGCATCGATGCCGATCACGCGGTCGGCGCGCCCATCCGCCGCGAAGCCCACCACCATGCCGGCCTGCGTGCTGCCCGTGACCGAGCACACGATGATGTAGTCGAACCGGAAGCCAAGCGCCTTCTCCTGCTCGCGCACTTCCTCCGCAAAGCCAACAAAGCCGAGCCCGCCGAGCGGATGATCTGATGCGCCGGCCGGGATCGCATACGGCTTGCCGCCCGCGCGGCGCACGTCTTCGAGCGCCTGCTCCCAGCTCTGTTTGAACTCGATGCCGAAGCCCGCATCGACGAGGCGCACATCCGCCCCCATGATGCGCGACATCTGGATGTTGCCCACGCGGTCATACACGCTGTCGAACCAGTTCACCCAGTTCTCTTGCACCGTCACGCAGCGCAGGCCGAGGTGCGCGGCCACCGCCGCCACCTGCCGCGTGTGGTTCGACTGGATGCCGCCGATGGTGACCAGCGTGTCGCAACCCTGTGCCAGCGCCTCGGGGATCAGGTATTCCAGCTTGCGCGTCTTGTTGCCGCCGAAGGCGAGGCCGCTGTTGCAGTCTTCCCGCTTGGCGTAGATCTCCACCTTGCCGCCCAGCTGGGCTGACAGGCGCGGCAACGCCTGGATGGGCGTCGGGCCGAACGTGAGTGGATGGCGGGGAAAGCGTTGCAGATTCATGCGCGGACTCCGGTGGAATGGATGCCCCCATGCTAGGGAAGAACGCGAGAAACAGGGTTGTGAAGATTCACGCCATGGCGCATCATGGCACGCAGAATTGGGTACGCTGGTATCTGAAATTGTGTTCAGGCGATCTTTATGGCAACAAAATTGCGTGCAGGACCGAAAGCGGCATCGGGTTCCGCCAAGTCCGCCGCCGCAGTAGCGCCCGAGCTGGATCGCACGGACAAGGCCATCCTGCGCGCCTTGCAGAAAGACGCGTCCATCAGCAACGTCATGCTGGCCAGGCGCGTGAACCTGAGCCCCGCTGCGTGCCTGCGCCGCGTGGAGCGGCTCAAGGCCGCGGGCGTCATCCGTGGGATGGTGGCGCTGCTCGATCCGAAGGCGCTGGGGGCAGGCACGGTGGTACTGATCGGCGTGGTGCTTGACCGCTCCACGCCGGAGTCCTTCGCTGCTTTTGAAAAGGCCGCGCAGACCATCTCCGGCTGCATGGAGTGCCACCTGGTGACGGGGGAGTTCGACTACTTCCTGCTGATCCGCACGCGCGATTCCGAGAGTTTTACGCGGCTGCACGCGGAGCAGCTGCTGTATTTGCCGGGTGTGCGCCAGGTGCGGTCGTTTATGGGGTTGCGGGAGGTGGTGAGCCGGACGGAGGTGGTGGTGTGAGCGCCTGCACCGCCCGTACCCGATTCAGCGTGTGAATCGGCCAACCGGGTGGTCGCTGCCTTGCTGTCCACATCCGGGCAGGCTGCCCCGTGGCCTCGCCACTACCCGCGCATGCGCAGCAGATCGGCGTACGAGATCAGCTTGCGCTTGCCGGGGCTCAGTGCCTTGCGCTTGGGCCGGACCGGCTTCTTGCGTTCGAATTGCGCTGCGGCGCGTGCGTCTTCCTGCGCGTGGATGCTGGCCGCCTTGGTTTCGGCCTTCAGGCGATCGGCCTCCAGCCTCGCAGCCACGCGTTCTTCGCGGGCCACGTCTTGCGCGGCAGACAGGATCTCGGCCCTCAGTTCATCGCGCCGTTGCTTGGCAGCCGCGCGGGCTGCCTGCAGTTGCGCCTTCTTCTGCCGCAGCCATTCCTGCCGGCTCACGGGCGCAGGGCGCGCTTCTGCCGGCACGCTCAGGCGCAGGGCGCGGCTGGCCGCGGCCTTGTCGATGCGCACCGTGCGCCACGGGTTGTGCTTGGTATCACTCATGTCCGTCGCGTGCCTCGACAGTGCATCAGTGGGGATCGATCTCTGGGCATCATCCCGCCAAACCTACCATAGGACTTCGCGTTGCGCTGCCCTCCGCCGTCATGTCATGCGGGCGTCACGCAGCCGCGTCAGGCACCCGAGGTGCGACCCCGGTGCCGAATACGCAACCCAATTGCGCCGCCGTTGGCGCAAAATAGCGGTTTGGGCGCGGCTGCGCCCCCTTGCACACCTTGGAGACGGTATGAACAACGTTGCCGAATCGGCCCTTTCGATCGAGAAAAACCCGAACTGTGTTTCGCCGGATGCGCGCGCGAGCCTGCTGGAGAATCCGGCCTTTGGCCGCGTGTTCACAGACCACATGGCCACCATCCGCTACACCGAGGGCAAGGGCTGGCACGATGCCAAGATCGGCGCGCGCGGCCCGATCCCGTGCGATCCGTCCACGCTGGTCCTGCACTACGCGCAGGAAATCTTCGAAGGCATGAAGGCCTACCGGCTGCCGGATGGCGGCGGCGCGCTGTTCCGCCCGGAAGCCAACGCTCGGCGTTTCCAGAACTCGGCCAAGCGCCTGGCGATGCCTTCGCTGCCCGAAGACCTGTTCCTGCAAGCCGTGCGCGAACTGGTGAAGCTCGATCGCGACTGGATTCCGTCGGGCGAGGGCTCGGCGCTGTACCTGCGGCCGTTCATGATCGCGACCGAAGTCGTGCTGGGCGTGAAGCCGTCGGCGGAATACCTGTTCTGCGTGATCGCATGCCCGGTCGGCGCGTACTTCAAGGGCGGCGCATCGGGTGCGGTCACGATCTGGGTGTCGGACAACTACACGCGTGCCGCGCCCGGCGGCACGGGCGATGCGAAGTGCGGCGGCAACTATGCAGCGAGCCTCGTCGCGCAGGCCGAAGCCGCGCGCGAAGGCTGCGACCAGGTGGTCTTCCTCGATGCCGTGGAACGCAAGTGGATCGAGGAACTCGGCGGCATGAACGTGTTCTTCGTGTTTGACGATGGTTCGCTGCAGACGCCGCCGCTCACCGGCACGATCCTGCCGGGCATCACGCGCGATTCGCTGATCACGCTGGCGCGCGGCATGGGCCTGACCGTGCGCGAAGCGCCGTACTCCATCGACCAATGGCAGGCCGACGCCCAGAGCGGCCGCCTGCGCGAAGCCTTCGCCTGCGGCACCGCGGCGGTGGTCACGCCCATCGGCAAGGTCAAGGGCCGCAAGCACAACTTCACGATCGGCAACGGCGGGGCCGGCGAGTTGACGAGCAAGCTGAAGGCCGCGCTGGTCGACCTGCAGAATGGCCGCGCGCCGGACCCGCATGGCTGGATGGATCGTCTGTTCTGAACGGGATGGCGCTGCGCAACGATGACGGAGTCGCTGTCTCTCGATGCCGCTGAGGTGTGGGTCGACACACCCGACGGCCGCCTGTATGCCAAGCAGTGGGGCGACGTCACTGACGACGCAGCCCCGCCGCCCATCGTGCTGCTGCACGATTCGCTCGGCTGTGTCGAACTGTGGCGCGATTTTCCGCAGCGCCTGGCGCTGGCCACCGGACATGCGGTGATTGCGTATGACCGGCTCGGCTTCGGCCGTTCCGATGCGTTTGCCGGCCGGCTTGGCGCCGGCTTCATCGCCGACGAAGCGCGCGGCGGTTTTGCCGCGCTCATCGACCAGCTTGGCGTGCAGCGTTTCATCGTCTTTGGCCACAGCGTGGGCGGCGGCATGGCGGTGTCGGTCGCTGCGGCCTATCCCGATCGTTGCGTGGGGCTGGTCACCGAATCGGCGCAGGCCTTTGTCGAAGAACGCACGCGCGAAGGCATCCGCGTGGCACAGGCGCAATTTGCGGCCCCGGGCCAGATGGCGCGCCTGGAGAAGTATCACGGCGACAAGGCCGAATGGGTGCTGCACGCGTGGGTCAGCACGTGGCTGTCGCCGGCGTTTGCGTCGTGGTGCCTGGACGATGCGCTGCTCGGGGTGCGCTGCCCCGTGCTGGCGCTGCATGGCACGGAAGACGAGTACGGCTCCACCGCTCAGCCCGAGCGCATCGTCACGCTGGCCGGCGCGCCCGCCACACTGAAACTGCTGCCGCGTTGCGGTCATGTGCCGCATCGCGAGCAGGAAGCAGCGGTGCTGGAAGCCGTCAGCAGCTTTCTCGCCGAGCGCGTGTAACGCACGCCATTTCCTGCGCGGTTGCTCTCCTGCGGCGCACCAAAAACGAACGACCGTCAGAAAACCCGCAGTTTCAAGCACCACCGCTTCCCCAGCCGGCATGCGGCCGGCCGGCGGCCTTTTCGTTTGGAAGGCTGTGCCTAGATCCGGACGTTGGAACGTTCTTCTTGCGCGCCTATAAAACAGGCGTCGGGCACGACCCCGGCGGCGCACGCATGTGTGCACACAAGCCAAGCCATCAAGCGGGGCAACCAGGAGGAAGACAATGGCAACACCCGGCATGGCCGCGTCCCTCGAATGGACCGACGGCAAGCGCTATCTGTGGATGCTCGGCGCACTGACCATCACGCTGCCCATCGTTGCGGCCGTCTCGGCGCTGGCAACGGGATGGCATCCGCTGTGGTGGGCCGGCCCGTTCATCGTCTTCACGATCATCCCGCTGCTCGATTTCCTGATCGGTGACGACCCGGACAACCCGCCGGAAGACGTCGTCCCCGCGCTGGAGCAGCAGCGCTACTACCGCCGCATCGTCTACCTGGCCACGACCGTGCTCTACGTGAGCTTTGCCGTGGCGATGTGGGTGCTGCGCACGTACGAGCTCACCTGGTACGACTACATCGCGTTCGCGTTTTCGGTGGGTGTGGTGACGGGCATCTCGATCAATACCGCGCACGAGCTGGGTCACAAGACCGACCGCTTCGAGCGCTGGCTGGCGAAGATCACGCTCGCGCCCGTGGCCTACGGGCACTTCTATGTCGAGCACAACCGCGGGCACCACGTGCGCGTGGCGACGCCGGCCGATCCGGCAAGCGCGCGCTATGGCGAATCGTTCTGGGAATTTCTGCCGCGTACGGTGGTGGGCAGCGTCAAATCGGCATGGGCACTGGAGAAACGTCGGCTGGAGCAGCATGGCCACTCGGTGTGGTCGTGGCGTAACGATGTGCTCAACGCCTGGGCGATGACGGCGCTGCTGTGGGGCGTGTGCATCGCGTTCGTGGGCGTCAAGGTGGTGCCGTTCCTGATCATCCAGGCGATTTACGGGGCGTCGTTGCTGGAGGTGGTGAACTACCTGGAGCACTACGGCCTGTGCCGCCAGCAGTTGCCCAGCGGCCGCTACGAGCGGTGCACGCCGCAGCATTCCTGGAACAGCAACCATGTCGTGACGAACCTGTTCCTGTATCAACTGCAGCGGCATGCCGATCACCACGCCAACCCGACGCGCTCATTCCAGGCGCTGCGGCACTTCGAGCATTCGCCGCAGCTGCCAGCCGGCTATGCCGCGATGATCCTGATCGCCTATGTGCCGCCGCTGTGGTTCCGGGTGATGAACCCGCGCGTGGTGGCGCACTACAACGGCAACATGTCGCTGGCGAACATCAAGCCGTCGATCCGCGACAAGGTGCTCGCGCAGTATCCCGCGCGCGCTTGATTGCCCAACCGGCCTGAGGTGTGCCGCGGCTGGCGAGCCGTCGCCAGCCGATGCGACGGCGTTGGCGCAGAATGTCGAAGCGAAGACTGCCCACGCCTGCCATGAACGCCATCACGCCTGCCGCCTTGCTTGAACCCGCCCCCGTCAGCCTGCGCTCCAGCGAGGGGCTCGGCTGGGACGGCTTTGCCGCCACGCTGCTCAGCATCCGTCCCGGGACGTACCGGGTGCCCGCCATGGCGCATCACCGGATCAGCGTGCACGTCGGCCCACCCGTGCGGGCGAATTGCGTATGCGATGGCCGCCGCACTTCGCGCATCCAGGCGCATGGCGATGCGGACGTCATTCCCGCCGGCGTGCCCGGCATGTGGACAGACGACGCCGACTGTCGGTTTCTGCGCATCGCCCTCAGCGACACGTTTGTACGCAGCATCGGCGAACAGGTTGGCGTGCGAGCCGACATCACGCCACGTCTGCACTGGCGCGATGCGCGCGTGCATCATCTTGCGGCTGCGCTCGGGGCCGAGCTGGAGGCGGAAGACACCTCCGACGCGTTGTATGCAGAGAGCTTGTGCACGGCATTGGTCGTTCGTCTGCTCAGCAGCAGCCGGGACGTGGCCAGCGGGATGGCGAACAGCGCCGGCACGTTGGCGCCCCGCGTGGCCACGCGCGTGATCGACTACATCGAAGCCCATCTGCACACACGTCTGACGCTGACCGAGCTGGCCGCGCAAGCCGGCTTGAGCGTGCCGCATTTCAACGCGCTGTTTCGTGCAACGCTGGGCGTGCCGGCGCATCGCTACGTCGTGCAGCGCCGGGTGGAGCGCGCGAAAGCACTGCTGCTGGAAGGCCACCGCAGTGCGTCGCAGATCGCGCTTGAAGTCGGCTTTGCGCACCAGAGCCATCTGACGCAGTGGATGCAGCGGCTGCTTGGCGTGACGCCACGTGAGGTCATCCGAGCCGGCAAGGCGTCGGCCGCCGCTGCCGACACGCCCGCCGCGTAGTCCATCCACCGAATGTGCCAAATTCCTCCGTTCCTGCAAGTCGGGTTTGCGGTGGCGCCCTAAGCTCGTGCCTCCCACTTGAGAGGAGCACGAACATGTTTGTCATCTTTGGGGCATCGGGCAAGGTTGGGCACGCGACCGCCGTTGCGCTGCGCAATGCAGGGCGGCCTGTGCGGGCGGTCGTGCGCCGCGCGCGGCAAGGCGAGGCGCTGGCCAAGATCGGCTGCGAAATTGCGACTGCCGATCTGACGGATTTGGCCTCGGTTGCTTCGGCCATCAAGGGTGCCGTGGCCGTGCAGATGCTGTGTCCTGTGCCGGTGGGCGATGTCGATCCGGCCTCGACCATGGAACGCATGATCGACGTGGCCGCCCATGCGCTGCGTGCCGACCCGCCGCCCGCGGTGCTGGCCTTGTCGGATTACGGCGCGGAGCTGGACGAGGGCACGGGTCTGACGCGGCTGTTTCATCTGCTGGAAGCGCGGCTCAAGCCGCTGGCGACGCACCTGACGCTACTGCGTTCAGCCGAGCACATGCAGAACTGGGCGGCGATGCTGCCCGTCATGCTGGCAACCGGGCGGCTGCCAAGCCTGCATCAACCGCTTGATCGCGCCTTCGCGACCGTCGCCACGCAGGACGTCGGTGCGCTGGCGGCCGAGTTGTTGCTGGAGGCGCCATCGACAAAGACGCCCCGTATCGTCAGCGTGGAAGGCCCGCGCCGCGTCAGCCTGATCGATGAGGCACGCGCGTTCAGCGCCGTTGTCGGCCGCGAGATTGTTGCCGAAGCCGTGCCTCGCACCGCGTGGGCACCGATGCTGCAACGCGCGGGGCTGAGCCCGAACCATGTGCAGCTCATCACCGAGTTGTACGACGCGGTGAATGTCGGACAGATCGATGTCGAGAAAGGTGTTTCAGAGCAGCGCTTCGGCAAGACCGAGTTGCCCGACGCGTGTGCCTCGATGCTCGCCGCGCATGTGAAATCGCGGTAGCGGGGCGGGAGCCCACGCCTGCAAATGCGAATGCCTCTTATGCGGATTTTTATCTGCGGCCCCCGGTTATTCCGCACAGTACGCGTCCGCCTCACTATGATCTCGGGATTGCTCGGGGGAGGTCATCATGGTGGGTGCACACGTCGCGCGCGCGATTGGAGCAGCGGTTGTGTTGTCGGCGTGTGCGCTGCCGGCGCACGCGGTGTTGCCCGACGAGATTCAGGTCTACACCGGGGACATCAACGCGCCGGGCGAGTTGGGGCTGGAGCTGCATGTCAATACCACGCCCAGCGGCATCGGCGCGCCCGGCTATCCGGGTGAAGTCACGACACCGCACGGCTGGCGCGCCACGGCGGAATTCTCCTATGGCCTGACGCCTTCGCTGGAGCTTGGGCTTTACGTGCCGACCACGCTCACGCGCGAAAACACGTTCTACGTGACAGGCCCGAAGGTGCGGATGAAATGGATGCCCGTGCGGCCCGTTGACGGCGTGGGCAACTTTGCAGGCATCAACGTCGAACTCGCCCACGTGGCCGGCCGCTTTGAGGCATCACAAAACGCGGCAGAACTGCGACCGATCTATGGGTATCAGAACGACCGCTGGCTTTGGGCGGTCAACCCGGCGCTGGATTGGAACCTTTCGGGGGATGGCCGCAGCGGTGTGCCGGAGGCCGCGCCCAGTTTCAAGATTGCGCGTACGGTTGCGGCAGGCGTGCGCGCCGGCACGGAGTATTACGCCGGGCTGGGCCCCATCAACCACATCGCGCCATTGCATGAGCAGCAGCACACGCTGTTTCTGGCGTTCGATGTGGATCGCAAGCCTTTCGTCTTCAACTTTGGCATCGGCCGCGGCCTGACACGCGCCTCAGACCGCTGGACGCTGAAGTGGATTTTCGAGATTCCGCTGAGCTGATCGCTAGCCGCTGAGCCGCCCACCGCCTATGCTTGGCAGCATTGCTCAAGCCGACGCCGTGTGCGGGCGAGGAGGCTGCCGTAATGATTGCTCAGCGCTGTCTTGTTGTGGCCCTGCTGCTGGCGGCGCCCGCCGCCCACGCAGACGGCGACCTCCTGAACCGCGGTCACGACCCGTTCTTCCAGATTTCCTCCGGTGTAGCCAACTGCCCTGAGCCTGCCGGTCCGCGCATCAGCGAAGCCGAATGGAAGCGCGATTCGCACCATCGCATCGAGCACGGCAACCATTGCTGGGTCGAGGGCCGCTGCCGCTTGCCCAACGCGTTTTCTTACGACGACGAGATTGCCGAGACGGCCAAGCGGCGCCTGCAATGGATGTCCATCCACGTGCCGGGATGGAAGCAGAACACCACGCTGTGGGTGACGATATGGCAGCGCTGGATGCTCGTGCAGGGCTGCGTGGCGCCGAGTTACACGTTGGGGCCGTTCATGACCGCGCTGCGCGAGGTGCCCGATGTGGAACGCTTCATCGACGAGACAACGGCACATCCGGAGCGCGGTGTGCCGTATGCGTTGTTTCGCCGCGGCGCAGTGGTGCCGGGCAGCGCAAAAACGCCCGCATCACCGCTTAAACCGTAGGCGGATCGCCCAGTTCTTTAGGCGAACCACCCCAGCGCCAATGCCGCCACCGCGGGCACCGTCTGCACGAAGAGAATCCGTTTGTTGACCGTGATGGCCCCCCAGATGCCGGCCACCGCCACGCAGATCAACCCGAACAGCGCAAACGCAGCGTTGATGGTCGGGTCCGGCGCGACCAGCCCAATGACCAGCGCCGCCACCAGAAAACCGTTGTACAAACCTTGGTTGGACGCCATGGCCGCAGTCTCAGCGGCTTTCTCGGGCGTGATGCGGAAGACCTTGGGGCCGCGCGTCTTCCACAGCACCATCTCCAGTACGACGATGTAGACGTGGATCAGCAGCACGAGCAGATAGACGAGCAGGGCGAGGGTTTTGATCATGGCGGTCATCAAAAGTGAACGTGCCGCCATGATAGAGATTTTGTGCCGCGTGCCTGCACCCGGATGGTGGGGTATCAGCGCGGCAGCGGCGCGCAATCCCCTTTGCCCGCGAGGCGTCGGCTGCAAATTTCATCGGCGAGGACTATCCTGTGCGCTTTCGTTCCAGGCAGAGGAGCCATCGCATGACAGCATCGCAAGGATCCATGATTTCGTTCAAGCGCCCGGACGGGCAGGATGTCCAGGGCTACCTGGCCAAGCCGGCCAAGGCGGAGGGCGCCCCGGGCATCGTCGTCATCCAGGAGTGGTGGGGACTGAACGACCAGATTCGCGGCGTGGCCGACCGCCTTGCGCGTGCCGGTTACGTGGCGCTGGTGCCCGATCTCTACCGCGGCAAGATGACGGTGGAGGAAGAAGAAGCCCACCACCTGATGACCAACCTCAACTTTGGCGACGCGGCCACGCAGGATGTGCGCGGCGCCGTGCAATACCTCAAGCAGACCTGCGCACGCGTCGGCGTGACGGGCTACTGCATGGGCGGCGCGCTGACGCTCCTGACGCTGAGCAACGTGCCCGAGGCCGACGCCGGCGTGGTGTGGTACGGCTATCCTCCGCTCGAATACATCGACGCCTCGAAGATCAAGGTGCCGGTGCAGGGCCACTGGGGCACGCAGGACACGGCCTTCAAGATCGAAGGCGTCGATGCGTTGGAAAAGAAGCTCGTCGATGCCGGCGTCGATGTCGATTTCCATCGTTATCTCGCGCATCACGCATTCGCCAATGAAACGGCCGTGGGCGAAAACCGCATCGCCATCACGCAATACGACCCGGTGTGGGCGCAACACGCCTGGGACCGCGCGCTGACGTTCTTCGGCCGCACGCTCTGGTAAGCCCACACAGGACGGCGGGTTTGGCGGTACGGCGCGCTCACGAAATGCTGCAATTTCGCATGTGGGCTGCGCTGTTGCCGCCGCTATAATTCACGGCGCTGCCGCACCAACGGTAGCTGGGTTTCGCAGCCTATCTTTTCCCGTATGGCCGGACGGCCGCCTTGTGCGGCTTTTTCACGTCCGCGCTCGCGCACGCTTGTACTTTGGCGGGCCGGGCAGGGAGACCGAAAGGTCTGCCGGCGTCCTACGGGCCGGTCTGCGAACCCTGTCGTCGGGCCCGCCACCCTCGTTCGCAGCGAAACGTCGGGCCTTTTGCAATCCGTAGGAGGCTCCATGACTGTTGTACTCAGCGGGCGTCGCCCCGCGTCTTTTCCCTCTCCACCTTGGCTGTGCCCCGTTCCGTTGCGATTCGGGAGCCGCCAATGACACTCACCAAACGCCGCGTCTACCTTGATGGTGCGCTGGAAGCGCGAGCCTTCCTCTGCCGAACGCAAGCCTACGTGCGCGAGTTCGGGCAGCATCGGCCACGTCTCTTGCGGCAGCAACTGATGTAGTACACGGGCAGCGCCTATCCGCCCGCATTTGCGCGCGGGTTTGTCGACATGATCGGCGCATACGTGTCGCTGGCACTGGAGCGCAGCGATATCGATCCGGCCACGTGGGAATTGATGGCCGAGGTTGAGCGGCTACCTTAGAAGCCAGCGGCAGCGCCAATCAGCCGCCCAGAATGCGCCGCGCCGCGCGATCCCCCCACCACGCCGCTTCTTCAAAAACCGAATAGCCGGACAGGTCCGCATGCGCGTAGTGGATCGGCCCGGCGCTTTCACGCAAGCGCGCAATGCCGGGTCGGGAGAGAAAGCCGGGTGTGGGAATCGCCATCGCATGGCCGCGCAGTGTCAGGTCGGCCCGGCGGATCTGCGTGCGCAGGCGGATGCCGTACACGGTATCCAGATCGGCCAACGCGCGATCGAGCAGCGCTTGCGGCGATGCCTTCAGCAGCCATTCACGCGCGGCCTTCGGCGTCATGTCCGACAGCGCCACGTAGGCGGTGAACACGCTCTGCGCGGGTGGCCCGACACGGATGTCCTGGTGATTGGCCACCACATAACCCAACCCCGTACCGCGATACACCACGTTGTCCCACGCCAGCGGCGTGTCGTCGTGTTCGGGCGGGAAGCCGTCGATGAGCAGGTTGGCGAGCAGCCACGGCGCGGTTTCGGGCAGCTCGGCGGCGGGCACGTCAAAGCCGTCGATGATGTGTTTGGCAACGTGCAGCGGCATCGCGCTGACCACGTGATCGGCCAGCAGCCGAACGACGCGGCCATCCGCTTGCAGCACATCGGCGAAGACGCGGGCGCCGGCCTCGGTTCTGGTGCCGATGCGCGCGACGCTGCCCGGCAGCAGGCGGCCGGGTTCATTCAGGCCGGCGGCTTCGAACAGCCGCTCCGCCATCCAGTCCAGGCCCTCTGGCCACGTGAGCACGGTGCCTTGTTCGGCATTGCTGGCCATGCCGCCTCGGCTGGCGAAATAGGCAATGCCGGCCCAGGCGGAAACGTGATCGGCGGTGACGCCGTAATCGTCGCGGCAGCAGTAGTCGGCATACCAGTGCAGCGTGGCGGCGCGGTAGCCCTCGCGGTGCAGCCAGTCGCGGAAGGTGAGTGCGTCGAGCGCGCGCCACGCCGGGTCGGCGGACGAGAGCGCCGTCGGCACGACAAAGACGCGGCGGCCGTCGGCGCCGATGGTCTGGCGCAGCCGGTCGATGTGGGCGAAGAACCGTGTGTGCTCGGCGCGTTCCGCTTCGGTAATGCCTTCATGCGGCACAAAGCCGTCTTGCCAGCGATTGCCGAGCCACAGGCGTTCATCGGGCGCATGAACGAGCACGCGTTCGTCGTACGTCGGGCGCAGGGCAAACGGGTCGCGCTCGATCACGCCAAAGTCGGCCAGCATCTCGCGCACGTGCGTCGATTCCATCGACGGCAGCGGCAGGTAATGCGCACCCGTCGGGAAGCGCTGCGTACCGAAGGCGCCGCCAGCGGCATTGCCATAGCGCTCCGGGCCTTCCACGACCACCGCGTCGCGCCGGCCGCTTTTTGCCAGCCGCCACGCACAGCTCAATCCGCCGATGCCGCTGCCGCAAATGGCAACGCCCACGCGCCGCGTTTCCGATGGTCGCGGCAGCGCGCGCAGGTCGCGCAGCCGGTGGCCCGCAGCCTGGCCGGGCATGCGCACGTTGGGCGTGATTTCGGTAAAGGCGCGAAAGCCTGCCCACGAGGCGGCACCCGCCGCAGCCACACCGGCCGCAGCTGCACCCACAAGAAAGCTGCGTCGCGTTGCCATCAGCGCAGCACGCCGTGCCAGTCTTCTTCGAAATACCGCACCAGCGATTGGTTGTTCAGCCGGTTCGGTTCAACCTGGGGGCGCGGCATGTCGGGCGCGAAGCTGAACATCTGGTGCGTGGTGTCGGCGTCCAGAAAGCGCGTCGGCACGCGGTACGACGTAGGCGGTTTGAAATCCGCGCGGCCCGGTGCGGCCAGGATGAAGCCCCATTCGCCAAACGACGGCACCAGCGCGTGATAGGGCCACGTGCGATAGCCGGCTTCCTTCAGCGTCGCATCCACACACCAGTACGAACGCGGCGCGAAATAGGGCGACGTGGCCTGAATGACGACCAGGCCCGTATCCGCCACATGGCGCGACAGCAGCCGATAGAACGGCACCGAATACAGCTTGCCGATGCTGAAGTTGGACGGGTCCGGAAAATCGACGATGGCCACGTCGAACATGTCGGTGGCGGTCTGCATCCATTGCGCCGCATCGGCGTTGACCACGGTCACGCGCGGGTCGCTGAACGCATGCTGATTGAGCGCGACCAGTGCCTCGGCGTGCGAGAACAGGTTCGTCATGCGCGGGTCCAGGTCGACCAGCGTGACGTGCTCGATTTGCGGGTACTTCAGGATCTGCCGCAGCGCGAGGCCGTCGCCGCCGCCCAGCACCAGCACGCGCCGCGCACCGCGCACCGATTCCAGGGCGGGCAGCACCAGCGCTTCGTGATAGCGGTATTCGTCGCGTGAGGAAAACTGCAGGTTGCCGTTGATGTACAGGCGCAGGTCGTCTTTCCAGCGCGTCACCACCAGCCGTTGATACGGCGAGGAAATCGCGTGGATGATCTCGTCGCCGAAGAGCGCGCGTTCCGACCAATGCGTGAGTTTGTCCGATGCGCCAAAGCCCGCAAGCAATGCCGCTGTCACTGCGCCGGCGCGCCACGCCATCGCCGTGCGCATGCGCGCCGTGAGCGCCAGCTCGGTGCGGAAGTGCCACAGGGTCCAGACCGCAATCGCCGTATTGAACAGGCCGAAGAGGAAGCCGGTACGCACCAGCCCCAGGCGCGGCGCCAGCACCAGCGGAAACAACAGCGACACCGCCAGCGCACCGAGGTAGTCGAATGTCAGCACGCGGCTGACGAGATCGGAAAACTTGGCCTGCCGACGATGCAGCATGCGCATCACCAGCGGGATCTCCATGCCGACCAGCACGCCGATCACCGTGACAAGCGCGTACAGCACCAGCCGGAACGGCGCCGATTCCAGCGCAAACAACGCAAACAGCGCAGCAGCGGACACGCCGCCAAACAGACCGACCAGCAATTCCAGATCGACAAAGCGGGCGAGCAGCGCGTCGTCGGCCACGTAGCGCGAGAGCCATGAGCCGATGCCCATGGCAAACAGATAGGCGCCGATGATGGAAGAGAACTGCAGAATGGAATCGCCCAGCAGATACGAAGCCAATGCCCCGGCAATCAATTCGTACGCCAGCCCGCACGAGGCCACCACGAAGACGGCGAGGACCAGCAGGGCATTGCCGCGGCCGGCTGGCTGCTTGGGTTCGTATGTGGCGTCAGGCTGCGGCGTCGACATGCTGCGAAGATGGAAAATGAACGGGCGTTAACAAACGGCGGATGCCAAGGCGAGCGCGATTGTGCCGCCTTTTTTCCCGGCCTGCGAGCCGACCGGTGCAGGGCCGCATCGGGGGGTACGCAAGCGGCGCATCAGCCGCTATAGTGGCGCCACCCAAGTACTGCACGGCCCCTTTCCATGCCTGACATGACCGCTTCCGTGATCGCCTATGCCTCGCACCTGCTGGCGGGCGCCGTGGTGTTTTCCGGCTTCTTCTTCGTCTACCTGCGCCTGACGCCGTATGACGAGTTCAAGCTGATCCGCGAAGGCAATATCGCCGCGGCGCTGTCGCTGGCCGGGGCGTTGCTCGGCTTCGTGCTGACCATCGCGTCGAGCATCACGCATGCCGATGGCCTGGTGCCGTTCCTGTTCTGGGCGGTGATGGCGTCGGTGGTGCAGCTGATCGTCTTCCTGGTGCTCACGCGTCTGATGCCGGACTACCGGCTGCAGATCGAGCACAACAACATCGCCGCCGGTATGCTGTTTGGCGTGAGCGCGCTGGCCGTTGGCGTGATCAACGCGGCATGCCTGTCGTGACCTTGTCCTGATTGTTCCTGCCCCGCGAATCATCGCGAAGGAGTTTGCTGTGAGCCTGTCCAGTTTCATCAAGAAGCAGTTCATCGACATCCTGCAATGGACGGAAAGCGAAGACGGCGTGCTCGCCTGGCGCTATCCGATGCAGGACATGGAAATCCAGAACGGCGGCACCCTGGTCGTGCGCGACTCGCAGATGGCGATGTTCGTCAACGAAGGCCAGATCGCCGACGTATTCAGCGCGGGCACCTTCAAGCTGACCACGCAGACGCTGCCCGTTCTCACGTATCTCAAGAACTGGGACAAGCTGTTCGAGTCCCCCTTCAAGTCCGACGTCTACTTCTTCAGCACCCGCCAGCAGCTCGGCCGCCGCTGGGGCACGCCGCAGCCCGTGACGGTGCGCGACAAGGATTTCGGCATGATCCGCCTGCGCGCGTTTGGCGTGTACGCCTACCACGTGGCCGACCCGAAGCTGTTCTATCAGCAGGTGAGCGGCACGCGCGACATCTACACCGTGGATGAAGTCGAGGCGCAACTTGCCCCCGTCATCATGGGTGCGATGGCCACGGCGTTCGGCGAATCCGGTGTGCCGTTCCTGGACCTGGCTGCCAACCAGATGCTGATGTCGAACAAGGTGCGCGAGGCGCTGCTGCCGCAGTTCACGCAGTACGGCCTGGCGCTCGACAGCTTCCAGGTGTCCAGCGTCACGCTGCCGGACGAACTGCAGGCCGCGCTGGACCGCCGCATCAGCATGGACATGACCGGCGACATGCAGCGCTTCACGCAATACCAGACCGCCGAATCGCTGCCGCTGGCCGCACGCAACGAGGGCGGCATCGCGGGCACGGGCGCCGGCCTGGCAGCCGGCTTGGCGATGGGCCAGGCGATGGCCGACAGCCTGCGCACGGCGGTGCAGGGCAACGCCGGCGGTGCGGTGGCTCAACCTGCCGCTGCCGCCGCACCCGCGGCTCCTGCAGCGGATGACCCCACCGCGCGCCTGGCCAAGCTCAAGGAACTGCTCGACAAGGGCCTCATCACGCAAGCCGACTTTGACGCCGGCAAGGCTGCTGTGCTCAAGGCGCTGACCGGAGGCTGAGCCCCGGCCCCGCTGATCGGATGACCGGGCGGCATCGCAAGCCGCCCGTTTTTCTGCGCAATCTTTTGCGCAATCGAACGACCTGACCATGTTTCATGCCAACTGCCCGGCGTGTGGCGCGCCGGTGGAACTGAAGTCTGCCGCGGCCGTCATGGCGGTGTGCAGCTTCTGCAAAAGCACGCTCCTGCGCGACGGCGAGACGCTTTCCGACATCGGCAAGATGTCTGCCGTGCTCGAGGACTACGCACGCGTGCAGATCGGCACCACCGGGCGCTACAAGAACAAGGCGTTCACCGTCGTGGGCCGCATCCAGTTGCGCTACGACGCGGGTTTCTGGAACGAGTGGTACGTGCTGTTTGACGACGGCACCGACGGCTGGCTGGCCGAAGCGTCCGGGCAGGTCACGATGACGTTCGCGCGCGGCACGCCCGCCAATGCGGTCGCCTTCGAGGCGCTGCGCCCGGGGCAGCTGTACGACGCCGAGGGCAAGCAGTACGTGCTGTCCGATGTGCGTGAAGCCGATTGCACCGGGGGCCAGGGCGAATTGCCGTTCCGCGTGGGCGAAGGCTGGCATGCACGCGTTGCCGATGGCCGCAGAGAAGACGCTTTCATCACGCTGGACTACTCCGACGGTACGGCGCCAACGCTCTACGTGGGCGAAGCCACCACGCTCGACCTGCTCAAGTGCCAGCTTCTGCGCACCGACGCCGAGATCAAGGAAGCCGCTGGCCGCGTCCCGGGCAAGCTCACGAATCTCGATTGCCCGCAGTGCGGCACATCGATCCCGTTCAGCCCCGGCGTGACCGGCCATGTGCTGTGCCCCGGCTGCGGCGCGGCCATCGATGCAGCGACGCCGCGCGGCGACATCATTGCGCGCGCACGGTCGGTCCCGCAGGTCGCCACCACGCTCGAGCTGGGCGACAAGGCGCTCATCGACGGCCTGCAGTGGCAGGTGATCGGCGTGATGCGTCGCACGGTCGTCGACGGTGGCGGCGAATGGTTCGAATATCTGCTGTACACGCCCAAGCGCGGTTTCAGCTGGATGATCGAAGCCGATGACGGCTGGTTCCGCGCCAACGTGCTCGACCGCTGGCCCACCCAGCGCGACGGCCGCACCGCGGTGCTCGACGGCAAGGTCTACGCCCGCGATGAGGATTACACCTCGCGCGTGACGTATGCCGCTGGCGCCTTCAACTGGCGTGTCCAATCGGGTGACCAGACGCGCGTAGTCGAATACACCGCAGGCGAGGAAAGCCTCGCGGCGGAGAGCGACGCGCATGAGCTGACGTGGTCCAAGAGCACGCCGGTCAGCGCCGCGCAGATCAAGGCGTGGTTCGGCAAGGTGGTCGCCGAGCCCGACAAGGCATCGTCGTCGAACTACATGACGGTGGCGGTGGTCGCCTGCGTGCTGCTTGGTCTGCTGAACCTCGTGCCGTTTTTCATGGCGCCGGGCTCGGTGTTCGGTATCACGTTCTTCGCGGCGCTGCTGTTGCTGGTGCCGGCGTGGCTGGTCGCCAAGATTGGGGGCGGGGAATGAAGAACTGGTTCGTTCTCTATGCCGTGGCCGTGGTGATCGGCGCCACGTATATGGACTGGAAGGCCGGCTTTGCCGCGCCGCGCACGCCGTCGTACGGCAGCAGTAGCACGGGCGGGTCGTCCTATTGGGGCGGTTCTTCGGGCGGTAGCGGCTATGGCGGCGGTTTCAGCGGGGGCCACAAGTGACGCGTACCGACGCAGCGCTGTCTGCGGAGGAGGCCTCCGCCGCCGTGGGCGAGCATCTTCTGCTCGATCTTTACGGCGTGGCACCGGCGCTGCTGCGCGATGCGGCGGCGCTCGAAACCGCGCTGCGCGATGCGGCCGATGCGCTCGGCGCGACCATCCTGCATGCGCACCTGCATCGCTTCGATTCCGTGCGCACGGGTTTGCCCGTCGGCGAGCAGGGCGGCGTGACAGGCGTGTTGCTGCTCGCTGAGTCGCACCTTTCGATTCACACCTGGCCCGAGCACGGCTTTGCCGCCATCGACGCATTCATGTGCGGCACCGGCACGACGCATGCCGCGCGCGCGGTGTTCGAGCGCGCGTTGGCACCGCAACGGGTTGATGTGCGCATCGTTCGTCGCGGGACAGCGCCCGCGTCAAACTGAGTTACACCGGCTGGCCGTCGAATATCACGCGATTGCGCCCCAGCCGTTTGGCCGCCAGCAGGGCGGCATCGGTACGCATGATGAGGTCTGCGGGCGTGCACGCGTTCTTCCCCGGCTCGCAGCTTGCCAGACCCACGCTGATGGTGCAGCGGATGTTGGCTTCTGGCGTGGCGATCTCCAGCGATTCCACCGCGCTGCGAAGTCGTTCGGCAATGCCGGCGGCCTGCAGTGTGGTCGTATCCGGCAGCACCACCAGGAATTCCTCGCCGCCGTAGCGGCCCACCGCGTCGGCGGGGCGCGAATTCACCCGCATGGCGCGTGCGATCTCAACCAGGACGGCATCGCCCGCGGGGTGGCCGTAGGTATCGTTCACGCGCTTGAAGTGGTCCACATCCACCACCAGCAAGGAAAGCGGTTGCCCGTGCAGCATGGCGTGGCCGCATTCGCGCGTGAGCAGCTCCATCGCAGCGCGCCGGTTCCAGATGCTCAGCATCGGGTCGGTCAGGCTCTCGTGGCGTGCCACCTGCAGCTCGGTCAGGATGGAGCGCTGCGTTTCGCTCAGCTCGCGCTCGCGAAAACCCGATTCCACCCAGCTGGCCAGGTCATTGAGCAGTTCCCGCTCGGCCTGTTCAAATGGCCGCGGCTTCTGGTCGATCACGCAGAGCGTACCGACGGCATAGCCGGCCAGATTCTTGACCGGCCGCCCCGCATAGAAGCGGATATGCGGCGCGCCGGTCACGAGCGGGTTGTCGGCAAAGCGCGGGTCGGCCTGGGTGTCGGGAATGACCAGCATCTGCTCTTCGGCCACGGCATGGCCGCAGAACGAGATGTCGCGCGGCGTCTCACGCACGCTCAGGCCGATGCACGATTTGAACCATTGACGCTGGGCGTCGATGAGCGACACGAGCACGATCGGGGCGTCAAACACGCGCTTGGTCGTGCGCGTGACGCGGTCGAACAACTCCTCGTCGGGTGTAGAGAGCAGCAGCATGTCTTGCAGCGAGGCAAGACGTTCGGGTTCGTTCTTCGGGATGGGAGCGGGTTTCATGCGCAAGGGGCGCCGGCCGGGCCGGCGCGCTTGAAACGGGCAATGGAAAAGGAGGAAGGATACGCCACGCGTCGCAGGCTGTGGGCCCGTGTCGGATGATTTAGCGGCCCACCATGTTCTCTGGCCGCACCCACGCATCGAACTGCTCGGGCGTGACATAGCCGAGCGCCAGGGCGGCTTCGCGCAGGCTGGTGCCTTCCTTGTGCGCCTTCTTGGCGATCTGCGCCGATTTGTCGTAGCCGATATGCGGGTTGAGCGCCGTCACCAGCATCAGGGAGCGCTGCACCAGCTCGTCGATACGGTCGCGGTTCGGTTCGATGCCCACGGCGCAGTGGTCATTGAAGCTGCGCATGCCGTCGGCCAGCAGGCGCACGCTGTGCAGGAAGTTGTAGGCGATCATCGGGCGGAACACGTTCAGCTCGAAGTTGCCCGAGGCGCCACCGACGTTGATGGCGACATCGTTGCCGAACACCTGCGCGCACAGCATCGTCAACGCTTCGCTCTGCGTGGGGTTGACCTTGCCCGGCATGATGGAGGAGCCCGGCTCGTTCTCGGGGATGGAAAGTTCGCCCAGGCCGCTGCGTGGGCCGCTGGCCAACCACCGGACATCGTTGGCGATCTTGGTGAGGCTGGCGGCCAGCGTCTTCAGCGCACCGTGCGCGAATACGAGGCCGTCGGCCGACGCCATGGTCTCGAACTTGTTTGGCGACGTGACGAACGGCAGGCCGGTCAGTTGCGCCAGCTCTTCGGCCACCTGCTCTGCATAGCCGGCCGGCGCGTTCAGGCCGGTACCCACCGCCGTGCCGCCCAGTGCCAGCTCGCACAGGTGCGGCAGCGTGGCGTTCAGGTGCGTTTCGTTGTGCTGCAACTGGGCCACATAACCGGAGAATTCCTGCCCGAGCGTCAGCGGCGTGGCGTCCTGCAGGTGCGTGCGGCCGATCTTGATGATGTCGTCGAAATCCGCCGCCTTCCGGGCGAGCGTTTCACGCAGCGTGCGCAGCGACGGGATCAGGTGATGCGTGATGGCCGTCACGGCGGCCACATGCATTGCGGTCGGGAACACGTCATTCGACGACTGGCTGCGGTTCACGTCATCGTTCGGGTGAACGAGGCGGGCTTCGCCGCGCTCGCCGCCGAGCAGTTCGCTGGCGCGGTTGGCGAGCACCTCGTTCATGTTCATGTTGGTCTGCGTGCCCGAACCGGTTTGCCACACCACGAGCGGAAACTCGTTCGGGTGCTTGCCGGCAATGACTTCGTCGGCAGCGGCAATGATGGCGTTGGCCTTGTCGGCGGGCAGCAGCCCGAGGCGCTGGTTGACGGCCGCGCTGGCACGTTTGATGCGAGCGAGCGCGTCGATCAGTTCGCGCGGCATGCGGTCGCCCGCGATGTCGAAGTTCTGCAGCGAGCGCTGTGTCTGGGCGCCCCACAGGTGATCGGCCGGGACTTCAATCGGGCCAAAGGTGTCGCGTTCGGTTCGGGTGGTCATGGCAAGGAGGAAGGTGACTGGGACGAACGCTCCAGTATAGGCAGGCTCCAGAGCCCTTGTTGGCGACAGGGCGGATGGACGAGGGGTCGCGCCGGCCGGGAACATCGTTTGCGGGCGCATCCCAGGCGCGCCACAATGGCGGTTGCGCCGCACGTACCGACCCGCCCATGTCCACTTCCGTTTCCGTCGACAAGTCGCTTCAACCGCTGCTCTGGCTGGTGGCCATCGGGCTGTTCATGCAGACGCTGGATTCCACCATCGTCAACACGGCGCTGCCCGCCATGGCGCGCAGTCTGTCGGAAAGCCCGCTGAAGATGCAGTCGGTCATCATCGCCTACACGCTGACGACCGCCATGCTGATGCCCGCGTCGGGCTGGCTGGCCGACCGGTTCGGCACGCGCCGCATGTTCTTCGTGGCCATCTTCCTGTTCACGATCGGGTCATTGCTGTGCGCCGAGTCGCGCAGCCTGACCATGCTGATTGCTTCGCGCGTGGTGCAGGGCGTGGGCGGTGCGCTGCTGATGCCGGTCGGGCGGCTGACGGTGCTGCGCGTGGTGCCGCGCGAGCAGTTTCTGCCCGCCATGAGCTTCGTCACGATCCCGGGGCTGATCGGCCCGCTGATCGGCCCGACGCTCGGCGGCTGGCTGGTGCAGGCCGTGTCGTGGCACTGGATCTTCCTCATCAACATACCGGTCGGGGTGGTGGGCGCGCTGGTCACGCTCAAGGTGATGCCGGACGTGCGGGCCGACGACGACAGCCGCTTCGATTGGTCGGGCTACCTGATGCTGGCCTTCGGCATGGCGGCGGTGTCGTTCTCGCTCGACGGGCTGTCGGAGCTGGGCTTCCAGCATGCCACGGTGCTGGTGCTGCTGATCTTCGGGCTGGCGGCGCTCACGGCGTACTGGCTGCACGCTGGGCGTGTGGTGGGGCCGCTGTTTCCGCGCACGCTGTTCGGGATCCCGAGTTTTTCCATCGGCATCCTGGGCAACCTGTTTGCGCGCATCGGCAGCGGCGGCATGCCGTTCCTGATCCCGCTGCTGCTGCAGGTGAGCCTGGGGTATTCGCCGTTGCAGGCGGGCCTGATGATGGTGCCCGTGGCTGCGGCCGGCATGGCGGCCAAGCCCCTGGGTACCTGGGCGATCAAGCATTACGGCTATCGCCGCATGCTGTTTGGCAACACGCTCATGGTCGGCCTGATGATGGCCAGCTTTGCATTGATGACGCCGGACAAGCCGCTGTGGCTGCGCATCGTCCAGCTGGCCCTGTTCGGCACGTTCAACTCGATGCAGTTCACCGCCATGAACACGCTCACGCTCAAGGACCTGAACGGGCCGCTGGCGAGCGCGGGCAACAGCATGCTGTCCATGGTGATGATGCTGTCGATGAGCCTCGGCGTGGCGGCGGCGGGCGCGCTGCTCACGGGCTTTACCGATTTCACGGCCGGGCCGGAAGGACACGACACACTGGCCGCTTTCCACAAGACCTTCCTGTGCGTGGGCGTGATGACGGCGGCGGCCGCGTGGATCTTCGCGCAGCTCTCGCGCTTCGAGTCCACGCAGGTGGTCAAGCGGCCCGAGATCGTCGACTGAGGCAGGCCGCCTACTTCTGCCAGTAGCCGCGCATCTTCTTGGTCAGGTCTACCTTGGCGGCGGCGCGGGCTTCGGCTGCCGGATCGGCGCCGGGCTCCGGTTCCGGCCAGGCGCAGGCTTCGAACAGCGGCAGCAGCGCCGGCGGAATGAAGCGCGTGCGCGACGCGTAGATGTGCCGATCGCCATTGGGTGTTTGCTGCGTCACGTAGAAGCGCTGCGGTACGAGGATGTCGAGATGCTCGCGCGCCCGCGTCATCGCCACGTAGAGCAGGCGGCGCTCTTCCTCCAGCTCTTCGTGCGAGCCGGCGCCCAGGTCGGCGGGCATGCAGCCGTCCACGGCGTTCAGCACATACACCGCCTTCCATTCCTGGCCCTTCGACGAGTGGATCGTCGACAGGATCAGGTAGTCCTCGTCGCGGTACGGTTCGCCCGATTCATCGCTGGTCAGTTCGGGCGGGTCGAGGGTCATCTCGGTCAGGAAGCGTTCGCGCGTGGCGTACGTGGCGGCCATGCGCGCGAGCTGGTCCAGGTCGCCCTGGCGCACGGCGGCATCGTCGTGCAGGCGTTCCATGTGCGGGGCGTACCACGCGCCGACGGCTTCGAGTTCGCTGGCCCAGGCCAGGCTGTCCTTGGGCGCGCGCAGGGTCTGCATCAGCGCCATGAGCGTGGCCCAGTCGCCGGCGAGGCGTGCGGGCGGTTCGTAGGCCAGGAGCGCGGCAATGGGGTCCACCGCTTCGGCCATCGCATCGAGCACGCGCGCGGCCGTGGCGGGGCCGGCGCCCGGCAGCAGTTGGATCACGCGAAAGCCGGCGATGCGGTTGCGCGGGTTCTCGGCCCAGCGCAGCACCGAGAGCACGTCCTTCACATGCGCCGCCTCCAGAAACTTCAGGCCGCCGTATTTCACGAACGGGATGTTGCGGCGCGTGAGTTCGATCTCGAGCGGCGCGCTGTGGCTCGCGGTGCGGAACAGCACGGCCTGCGATTTCAGCGTCAGCCCGCCTTCCCGGTGACGCAGCACCTGCTCGGCCACGCAGCGCGCCTGTTCGGCCTCGTCGCGCACCGAGATCAGCCGCGGCCGATGCGTCGACGCCCGATCGGTCCAAAGCGTCTTGGCAAAGCGTTCGGTGGCAAAGCGCATCACACCATTGGATGCGTCCAGGATCGGCTGGGTCGAGCGGTAATTGCGCTCCAGCAGCACCGTGCGCGCCGGGCGCGAAAAATGGCGCGGGAAGTCGAGGATGTTGCGCACCGTGGCCGCGCGGAATGCGTAGATCGATTGCGCGTCGTCGCCCACCACCGTCACGCCGCGGCCGTCCGGGCGCAGCGCCCGCAGGATGGACGACTGCAGCCGGTTCGTGTCCTGGTATTCGTCGACGAGGATGTGGTCGAAGCGCGCACCGATCTCGGCGGCAAGGTCCGCGTCGGACACCATCGCGTGCCAGTAGAGCAGCAGGTCGTCGTAGTCGAGCACGTGCTGGGCCTGCTTCGCCTCGACATATGCGTCGAAGAGCGTGCGCAGCTGCGCCTCCCACATCGCGCACCACGGAAAGTGGTGTTTGAGCACGGCGTTCAGCGGGCTTTCGGCGTTGATGGCGCGCGAGTAGATGGCCAGGCACGTCTGCTTGAGCGGGAAGCGGCGCTCCTTGGTCGACAGGTTCAGCTCGTGGCGCACGACGTTGAGCAGGTCGGCCGAGTCGCTGCGATCGTGGATGGTGAAATCGGGTGCCAGGCCGACGCGCTCGGCGTATTCGCGCAGCAGGCGCGCGCCGATGCCGTGGAAGGTGCCAGCCCACGGCAGGGTCGTCTGGTAGGAGGCGCCCGCCGCGTTGAGCCCACCGTTGGTGCGTTCACCGTGCATGGCGCGGGCGAGCAGATGGCCGGCGCGGCTGGACAGCTCGCTCGCCGCCCGGCGCGAGAACGTCAGCAGCAGGATGCGTTGCGGGTCCGCCCCGTTGGCCACGAGATGTGCCACGCGCCAGCCGAGCGTGTGGGTCTTGCCCGAGCCTGCCCCGGCCAATACGAGCAGCGGGCCGGTCTCCGCCGCGTCTGGCCCCGAAATGCCGAACTCGACCGCCTGGCGCTGCTGGTCGTTCAGTTGGGCCAGATAGCCCGGCGTGGCCGGGGCGCTGGTGGTGTCAGGGGCGGGGGAGGCGGCAAGCACGGTGGGGCGTCACAAAAAATAACTGTATGAATATACAGCACCGCGCGCGCCGCTCCCGGGAAAGCTTGCGTCAGATGCCCTTGCGCGGCTTCTTCACCACGTCTTGCGGTGCGGTGTGCTGGTTCACGGCGTCGACCAGCTCGGCCAGGAACCACGGCAGGACGAGCCTGGTCTCGGGATCGCTCACGCCGATGGTCAATGGTGCGCGCGGTGCCTGTTGCGCACGCTGAGCAGGCTGCGCCGGCTGGCTTTGGGCCAGCATCGCCTGCAAGTCCGACTCGCGGAAGGTGTGGGGCGATGTGGTCAGCGCCGACGCGCTCGTGGCAGCCGCCATCAGGATCGCGGCGACAGGAAGGTGTTTGACGAGGTTGGCAGGCATTCTGGCCTCCGCAGTAAGAAACGGTTGGAAGGGGGCGGCGAGTGAGCGCCGAGCGCAATCGCCGGCTGCGATGATGCTTCGGTCGGGTACTGCGGTGGCTGACAGTTCCATTGCGGTCAGCGAAGCGTAAAGATCGCGCGCCTTGCGGCCAACGATCAGCTGCCCCGGGGCTGCAGCGCAATCACCGCCATCCCCACCAACGCAATGGCCGCGCCGACGATGTCCCAACGCGTGAGCGTGACGCCATCGACCGCGCGCAGCCAGACCAGCGCCACGGCAATGTACACACCGCCGTAGGCGGCATACGTGCGGCCGGCTGCCGTCGGGTGCAGCGTCAGCAGCCACGCAAACAGCGCCAGCGACGCGGCTGCGGGCAGCAGCCACCACATCGGCTTGCCCTGGCGCAGGACCAGCCATGGCAGGTAGCAGCCGACGATTTCCGCCACGGCGGTGGCGGCAAACAGCACAGCAATGCGAAGCAGTTCCAAAACAAGCCCCGGGGCGATCCGATATCAGACCGCCGATTGTGGCATGGCAGCATGCGCCTGCAGCAGGGCTTCCACCTCGGCTTGCGTGCCGGCATAGGCGCCTGCGCGCGAAGCCGTCAAGGCCGCCGCAGCCGCAGCCTGGCGCAGATGCGTCTGCACGGGCGCGTCGGGGCAGCGCAGCAGGCTGGCGAGCCAGCCGCCCATGGCGGCATCGCCGCATCCGACCGTGTCGACCACCGGCACGGTGAACGCCTCCTGGGCGATGCGGACATCGCCGTGGCCGCGTTGCACCCACACCATGCCCTTCGCGCCGAGCGTGAGCAGGATGTCGGCTTGCGGCGCAAGCGCACGCAGCACGCTGAGCGGATCGGCATGGCTGGGAAACAGCCGGTGCAAATCCTCGTCCGATACCTTGATGACCGACGCAATGGCTGCCATGCGCCGGAGCAGCGGTGCGTAGTGCGCAGCGGCCATCGTCACGCGCCAGTTGGGATCGAAGGTGATGCGCGTGCCTTGCGCGGCCAGCGTTTCGGCCAGTGCCACGAGGCGGCTGCCCAGCGGTTCGCGCGCCAGACTGATGCAGCCGAAATGCGCGACCTCCACGGCGGCCTGCCAGCCGGCCGGCAGGGCCTGCACATCGAAATGCAGGTCTGCGCTGTCGTCGCCCACGAAGAAGTAGTGCGGTGGCTGCGTGGAGGTGACCATCGCCAGCAGCGGAGCGCGGTCCACGCGCTGCAGGAAGCGCAGGTCGAGCCCGGCGGCTCGCGAATCGGAGAACAGCGCATCGCCGAATACGTCGTTGCTGATGGCGCCTGCGTAGCCGGTGGGCGCGCCCAGGCGTGCCGCCACCCGCGCGACGTTCCAGCATGCGCCGCCGGGCCGGGCAAGCCACTGGCCGTTGCCTTGATGCAGAAAGTCGGTCAGCGCCTCGCCAAAGACGACGAGGCGGGGCAGCGGTTGGGCGGGCGACGCGGGGGCGGTCATGCAGGCAAGGGCAGGGCAGCGGTTTGTGGAGCGGGCGCGGTGGCCGGCGGCGATGCGCGTCGATACAGTGCGCGGAATGCCGACAGCCGCTGCGCAAGGCGCGCATGGCGCGCGGCGTCGGGCCGATACGTGGCCAGCACGGGCGGCTTGGCGCAGACGGTGGCTTCAATGCCGCCATCGGCCATCCAGCCCAGGCGGGCGGCGCCGAGCGCCCCGCCTGCTTCGCTGCCCACGTGCGTTGTCAGTTCGGTACTGAGCGTGTCGGCCAGCAGTTGCGCCCAGAACGGGCTGCGCGAGCCACCGCCCACAAATGACAGCGATGCGACCTGCGTGCCGGCCGCGCGCAATGCATTCAGGCCGTCGGCCATGCCGAAGGCCACGCCTTCGATCACGGCGTAGCCGAGCGCGGCGCGGTCGCTGGCGTGCGTGAGGTTGTGGAAATGCCCCTGCGCGAGTGCATCGTTGTGCGGCGTGCGCTCGCCCGACAGGTAAGGCAGGAAGAACGGCGCGGATTCGCGCGCGGGTTCGGGCAGCGCGGCAATCTCTTCGAGCAGCGTGGCTTCGTGCACGCTGGTCAGCCGGCAGAACCAGCGCAGGCAGCTTGCGGCGGAAAGCATCACGCTCATCTGGTGCCAGCGTTCGGGCAGCGCGTGACAGAAGGCATGGACGGCCTGTGCGGGGTTGGGGTGGAAGCGGTCGTTGACCACGAAGATCACACCCGACGTGCCCAGCGACAGGAAGCCGTCGCCCGGCTGCGTCGCGCCGATGCCCACGGCGCTGGCCGCGCCGTCGCCACCGCCGCCGGCCACGATGACGTCAGGCGCCAGGCCCCACGCATCGGCCACCTCGGGCAGCAACGTGCCACTGGCGGCGCTGCCTTCCACGAGCCGCGGCATGTGCCGGCGCGACAGCCCCGTCGCGGCCAGCAGTTCGTCAGACCAGGTGCGCCGCGCCACGTCCAGCCACAGCGTGCCGCCGGCATCCGACGGGTCTGACGCGCGCTCGCCCGTCAGGCGCAGGCGCAGATAGTCCTTGGGCAACAGCACGCAGTCGATGGCGTCGAAGACCGCCGGCTCATGACGCGCGCTCCACAGCAGCTTGGGCGCAGTGAACCCGGGCATCGCCAGGTTGCCGGCAATGGCGTGCAGGCTGTGCACGCGGCGTGTCAGCTCGAGACATTCGGCGGTGCTGCGCGTGTCGTTCCACAGGATGGCCGGCCGCAAGACGCGGTTGCGCGCATCGAGCAGCACGGCACCGTGCATCTGGCCCGACAGCCCGATGGCGCGCGTGGCGGCAAACGCACGCGGCGCCACGCTGCGCAATTTGCCGATGGCCGCGCACGTGGCCTGCCACCAGTCGTCAGGCGATTGCTCTGCCCAGCCCACCTGCGGCCGCGACACGGTCAGCGCTTCGCCGGCCGTGCCGACGATGCTGCCCGCTGCGTCCAGCAGCAGCACTTTGACTTCGGAGGTGCCGAGATCGATGCCGAGGTACATGGGGCCGCCGGGTCCGGTTGTGTGAGGCGTCGATTGTCGCGCGTATCCGTTCGTCGTCAACCGGCGGTGGCAGCCTGCTCGATCCCGAGCCACGCGCGCACACGCCCCACCGCATCGCGGACGAGGCCTGTGAGCGGTGGCGTTCCAGCGAGGCTGCCCCACAGTGCGGCGTTCTGGCAGTACACGGCGACGGGGTCGGGCGCATCGAGCATGGCGCGGGCGGCGGCAGGGTCGAACTGGCCGTCCTGGTAGGCATACGGCAGCGCACCGGCGCCCCATCGCTCCAGAAACACGAAGAACAGCGCCGGCAGCATCGCCGTGGCGAGCGGCGCATGACCGCGCGCGAGCGACTCCACCAGCGTCGGCGTGATGAAGCCGGGAATCTTCGAGAAGCCGTCGGCCGCCACGCGCTGGTTCGTGTCACCGATGTGCGGATTGGCAAAGCGGTCGAGCACGGTGTCGCGGTAGGCAGCCAGGTCGACGGGGCTCGGTGTCAGGCAGGGGATGACGTCGTGCGTGACGTAGTCCCACGCCATGCGGCGGATGGACGGTACGGCCACGCTTTCGTCGATGGTGCGCAGGCCCAGCAGCGTGCCGGCCCACGCGATGCAGCTATGGCTGGCGTTGAGCACGCGGATCTTCGCCTCCTCATACGGCAGCACGGTGCTCACGAACTTCACCCCCACGCGTTCCAGCGCGGGCCGGCCAGCGCGGAAATCGTCCTCGACCACCCATTGCACGAAGGTCTCGGCCATGACGGGGCACCGGTCTTGCCAGCCGGTGTGCGCGGCCACGCGCTCGCGCAGGATATCGGTCGGGCGTGGGGTGATCCGGTCGACCATGGTATTGGGCGTGCTGGCGTGGGTGTCCAGCCATGCAACGAGATCGTCGTCGCCGTGCAGCGTGAGGAACTGGCGCAGGCCGTGCGCGACGCGCTCGCCGTTGTGGCGCAGGTTGTCGCAGTTGAGCAGGGTGACCGGTGCGCCGCCGCGGCGCATGCGCTGGCGCAGCACGCGTGCGAGCGCGCCGTACAGCGTGCAGGCGCCGCCGCGCAGGTCAGTCGCAATGTCGGGCTGCGTGGTGTCGAGCTGGTGCTGCTGGTCGAGGTAGTAGCCGCCTTCCGTGACTGTGAAGGAGATCACGCGTGTCTCGGGCGCGCCCCCGATTTCGCACACCGCAGCGAGGTCGGCATCCCAGGGCACGATGGTATCGATGGACGTGATGCGCTCGTACGCGCGACGGCCGGCGGTGTCCACCGTCTCCAGCGTGTAAGCGCCGTGCTGCGCGGCTAGGTCGTGCAGCAGCGTTGCGGCATCGTTGCGGATGTTGGCCAGGGCAAGACGCCATGAGGCATCCCCGGCCTCGCGCAGGCGATGCAGGTACCACGCCTGATGCGCGCGATGGAACGAGCCGGCCCCCAGGTGCAGCCAGGTGGAAGAAGCGTTGGAAGAAGGCATGAGCGTGGGCGTGGAGCGTTGCAGGTCAGGCGGCCAGTTGGGTTTGCAGGCGCGGCAGCGCGCGGCCCTCGGCATCGAACAGATGGCAGTGCGCGGCATCCGCAGCCACGCTGATGGCGCTGCCGTGCGCCAGCCTGGTCGACTCCGGCACGCGCAGCACGAGGCCGTCGGGCGCGGCCTCGCAGTCGGCATGCAGGTACGCCACATCGCCCAGGGATTCGATGTGCGTGACCGACGCCCGCATCGCGCCGGCCGCATCAAGATGCAGATGCTCCGGCCGAACGCCCAGCGTGACGGCATCGCCCGCGCGCAACGCGCCTGGCGACACCGCCACACGCTGCTGGCCGCCCGCAAGCGCCACGTCCACGCCCGACGCATCGGCACGCACGACGCTGCCGCGCAGGAAGTTCATCTTTGGCGAGCCGATGAAGCCCGCGACGAACTCGCTGGCTGGATGGTGATAGAGGGTCTGCGGCGAGCCGACCTGCTCGATACGGCCGTCGCGCAGCACGACGATCTTGTCGGCCAGCGTCATGGCTTCGACCTGGTCGTGCGTGACGTAGATCATGGTCGTCTTGAGCGCATCGTGCAGGCGCGCAAACTCCAGGCGCATCTTCACGCGCAGCGCGGCATCGAGGTTGGAGAGCGGCTCGTCGAACAGGAAGACCTTGGGCTCTCGCGTGATGGCCCGGCCGATGGCAACGCGCTGGCGCTGACCCCCGGAGAGCTGCCGTGGCTTGCGATCGAGCAGCGCGTCGATGTGCAGTACCTCGGCGGCGCGGCGCACGGCGGCGTCGATGGCCTCGCGCTTCATCCCCGAGAGCTTCAGACCGAAGGCCATGTTGTCGTACACGCTCATGTGCGGATACAGCGCGTACGACTGAAACACCATCGCAATGCCGCGCTTGGCCGGTACCACGTCGTTGACGCGCGTATCGCCGATCAGCAGGTCGCCGCCGTCGATGTCCTCCAGGCCGGCAATCGTGCGCAGCAGGGTGGACTTGCCGCAGCCCGAGGGCCCGACGAAGACGACGAATTCACCGTCGGCAATGTCGAGGTTGATGTTGTGCAGGACGGTGTTCTGTTCGTAGCGCTTTTGCAGATTGCGCAGAGTGAGGCTGGCCATGGGGCGTCTCCTTGGGCGTACTCGATCTTCGATCTTCGGTATGCGATATGTGGCTCAGGCGGGCGTGGCGAGTGTCGACGTCAGGGCGTCGGCCAGGGCGCGCATGTCGGTAAAGACGTAGCGTGCGCCCGCGGCCAGCAGGCGCTGCGTGGCAACGGCCGGCGCGTGTGCAACGCCGGCAAAGCCGAACACCGTCAGGCCGGCGGCGCGGGCGGCGCGCACCCCGGTGTCGCTGTCTTCGATGGCCAGGCAATGCACGGGTGCTGCACCGAGGCCTGCGCACGCCGCGATGTACACGTCCGGCGCCGGCTTGGGTTGGGGCATTTCGTAGGCGCTGTAGATGTGCTCGCCGAACACGTCGCGCAGGCCGGCGCGCACGAGGCTGGCTTCAATGCGGGGGCGGCTGCTGTTGCTTGCCACTGCCTTGGGCTGCGGCACGGTGGCGAGCAGCTTGGCGATGCCAGGCACCGGCTGCGATTGCGTGGCGCAGTCGTGCTCGACGTCTGCAAGGACGCTTGCCAGCTCAGCATCCGAGAGCCTCAGGCCGATGCTGCCTTGCAGCTCGTCGAGCAGTGCCACCGTGTTCATGCCCAGGCGCGGTTCGAGCATCTCCTCGAGCGCGGCCGGCGAGAGGTGCGGCACGTGCGGACCGAGCGTGCGGATCAGCGCGCGCAGCGCCACGGATTCGCTGTCGATCAGCACACCGTCGCAGTCGCAGATCAGGTAGGCGGGGGCGCGCACGTCGGTCTGCGTCATCGTCACTTCACGGCTCCGAACGTCAGGCCACGCACGAGTTGTCGCTGCGCCAGCCAGCCCAGCACGAGGATCGGCGCAATCGCCAGCACAGACGCGGCGGAGAGCTTGGCCCAGAACAGGCCTTCAGGGTTCGAGTACGACGCGATGAACACGGTGAGCGGCGCCGCGTCGATGCTGGTCAGGTTCAGGCTCCAGAAGGCTTCGTTCCACGACAGGATCAGCAAAAGCAGCGCGGTGGAGGCGAGCCCCGGCAGCATCGTCGGCAGCAGCACGTAGACGAGTTCCTGCCAGAGGTTGGCGCCGTCCATGCGCGCGGCCTCGAGAATCTCGCGCGGCACGTCGTTGCAGTAGGTGAAGACCATCCAGACGGCAATCGGCAGGTTGGCGAGCGTGTAGACAATGACGAGCGCCGTGATGGAATCTAGCAGCCCCGCCGTCTTTGCCAGCAGGTACACCGGCAGCAGTACGCCCACGGCCGGCATCATCTTGGTGGAGAGCATCCACAGCAGCACCTGCTGCGTGCGCCTGTTCGGGAAGAACGCCATCGCATAGCCCGCCGGGATGGCAATCGCCAGGGCCAGCAGCGTGGAGATGGCCGATACCGCCAGCGAGTTGCCGAGGAAGCTCGGGTAGTGCGCGCGCTCCAGCACCTCGCGGAAGCTGTCGAGCGTGGGCGTGAACAACAGCGTGGGCGTATAGGCGTCCTGCTCGGTCTTGAAGGCCGTCAGCGCTGCCCAGGCGATAGGGAAGAACAGCGCCAGGGCGATCGTCCAAGCCAGTACGCCAGCCAGCCGGGTGCGCCAGGTGGAAGTCAGCGTGCTCATTGCTCGTGCACTCCTTTCAGGTTGCGGGCCAGCATGCGCACGAGGAAGAACGCCACGACGTTTGCCAGCACCACGGCCACGATGCCGCCGGCCGACGCGATGCCGATGTCGAACTGCTGCAGGCCGAGGCTGTAGACGAAGTACGCAAGGTTGGTGGTGGCGGTGCCGGGGCCGCCTGCTGTGGTGGTGTGGATCTCGGCAAAGATGGAGAGCAGGAAGATGGTCTCGATCATCACGACCACGGCAATCGCACGCTTGAGGTGCGGCAGCACGATGTGCCAGAAGATGCGCACGGGGCTCGCGCCGTCGAGCTGCGCGGCTTCCTTCTGCTCTGGATCGAGCGATTGCAGCGCCGTCAGCAGGATCAGGAACGCAAACGGCGTCCACTGCCACGCCACGATGATGATGATCGAGAGCATCGGATGCGTCGCCAGCCAGTCCACCGGCTCGGCGCCGAACAGCCGCGCCACCCAGGCGGCCAGGCCGTACACCGGGTGCAGCATCATGTTCTTCCAGATGAGCGCCGCCACGGTCGGCATGACGAAGAACGGGCTGATGACGAGAATGCGGGCCACACCGCGCCCCGCAAACGGCTGATCGAACAGCACCGCCAGCAACGTGCCCGCCACCACACTGATGACCAGCACCGACCCGATCAGCACCAGCGTGTTGGCGATGGCGGGCCAGAAGGCGGGGTCTTCGACCAGGAAGCGGTAGTTGTCGAGCCCTGCCAGGCCGGTCTGGTCGGGGTTGAGCAGGTTGTAGCGGCTGACGGAGAAATACAGCGTCATCGCCAGCGGCACGATCATCCACAGCAGCAGCACCAGCACCGATGGCGAGACCAGCAGCGTCGGCAGCCAGCGCCGCGTGCGCTGCGGCTGTGCCGGCGCCGACACCGGTGACGGCGTGCCGCCGACGCCGTTCACGTGCGATTCCAATGCGTGTTCCATGAGACCTCCGGGCGCAGCCGCCGCTGCATTACTTCAGATAGCCGCCTTGGCGCATGGCGCGCTGCGCCTGCGATTGCGACGTCCGCAGCGCATCCTCCACGGTCGTCTTGCCGGCGAGCGCGCCCGCAATCGCCTGCCCCACCACCGTGCCCAGCGACTGGAACTCCGGAATGGTCACGAACTGCACGCCGGTGTACGGAACCTTCTGCGCGGATGGATCGTTCGGGTTGGCCGTCTCGATGGCGTGGCGCACGAAGCCTGAGAACGGCGCGGCCTTCTGGTAAGCCGGGTCGTCATACGTCGATGCGCGCGTGCCGGGCGGCACCTCGCCCCAGCCCTGTGCCTTGGCGACCGCGCGGATGTAGTCCTTCGAAGTCGCCCACGCCGCGAACGTCTTGGCGGCTTCGGGTGATTTCGACGACTTGGGCACCGCCAGCGCCCAGATCCACAGCCAGTGCGAGCCCTTCGGCGTGCTGGCGATCGGCGCGTTGGCAAAGCCCACCTTGTCGGCCACCTTGGAATCCTTCGCGCTGCTGACCATGCCGGCCGCGACGGTGGCGTCGATCCACATGCCGCACTTGCCGCCCGAGAACAGCACGAGGTTTTCGTTGAAGCCGTTGCTGCTGGCGCCGGGCGGGCCGTATTTCTTCAGCAGGTCGACATAGGTGTTGACCGCCTGCTTCCACTGCGGCGTGTCGATGGTCGGCTGCCACTTCTCGTCGAACCAGCGGCCGCCGAACGTATTGACCATGGTGGACACGAGGGCGATGTTCTCGCCCCAGCCCGCGCGCCCGCGCAGGCAGATGCCGTAGACGCCCCTGGCCGGGTCATGCAGCTTGGCGGCAAATCTGGCGATGTCGTCATACGTCGGCTGCTCGGGCATCTTCAGGCCGGCGGCGTTGAAGAGGTCACGCCGGTAGTACGTCATCGAACTTTCGGCATAGAACGGCACGGCGTACAGCTTGCCGTCTTGCGACAGGCCCTCGCGCACGGTGGGCAGCAGGTCGGCCGTGTCGTAGCCGGCGGGCATGTCCAGCGGGACGAGCCAGCCCTTCTTTGCCCACAGCGGCGCTTCGTAGCCGCCGATCGTCATCAGATCGAACTGGCCGCTGCCCGTCGCGATGTCGGTGGTCACGCGCTGGCGCAGCACGCCTTCTTCGAGCGTGACCCAGCGCAGCTTGATGTCGGGGTGGGCCTGCTCGAACTGGCTGGAGAGCTTTTGCAGCACGATCATGTCGGGGTTGTTGATCGTGGCGATCGTCAGCGTGGTGGGCGCGGCGTGCACCGCGGCTGCACAGAACGTGTGGAACGCGGGGAGGGCCGCGAAGACAGCCAGCCTGAAGACATGAGATGGGCGGGCAATCCCGCGCAAGAACGTGCGGAACATGCAGTCGTCTCCTTTTTGGAATGTGGCGATGCGGCCGCATCGCCTGGACAAAAGGTCTGAATTGAGCAATTGTCCTTGTTGTGAGCAAATAATCGGATGCGGTATCGCGCTTGTCAAGCAAATGCTCGTTCGTGGAGCAAAAGCGCGATACAGTGCACCGTATCGCCAAGGTTCTAGCCAGAGGAGACGCTGCGTGTCCAAGCAGCAAGAGAAACGAGATCAGGCCGCTCGCGCGGCGTGGCTGTACTACGTGGGCAACCACACGCAGCAGGACATCGCCGAGCAACTCGGGGTGTCGCGCCAGATCGCCCAGCGGTTGATCGCCTACGCGGTGGAGCATGGGCTGGTGAAGGTCCGCGTGACGCACCCTGTGTCAGCGTGCCTGGAACTGGCGGAAAGCCTGCGCAGCCGCTTCCGGCTGGAGGCCTGCCACGTGGTGCCGACCGCCGCCGACAGCGCGGAAGCGGTACAGCGCATGATTGCCGTGGCGGCTGCCGAGACCATGGAGCGCCACCTGCTGGCCGAGGCGCCGCGCGTGGTCAGCGTCGGCTCGGGACGCACGTTGCGCGCCGCCATCGATCAGCTGCCGGATCTCGACCGCCCGCAGCACCGCATCGTCTCGATGGTGGGGGCGATTGCCGCGGACGGCTCGTCCAATCGTTACGACGTCGCGCTGGCTGCCGCTGAGAAAACCCGCAGCCGCTACTACCTGCTGCCCGCGCCGCTGGTGGCCGACAGTGCGGAAGACACGCGCCAGTGGTGCCAGCACCGCCTCTACGGCGTGGTCGCAGACCTGGCCGCGCAGGCGGATGTCACCTTCATCGGCGTCGGCACGATCGGGCCGGGGTGCGCATTGCAGGTCGACGGCTTCATCACTGCGCAAGACGTCGACGACCTGCTCGCGCACGGTGCCGCTGGCGAACTGATCGGCCGGCCGATCGATGCGCAAGGGCGCCTGCTCGACCTGCCGCTGCAAACGCGCATCACGAGCTTGCCGCTGCAGCCGATGCCCGCGCACCCGGTGATCGCCATGGCGGGGGGCGTTGCCAAGGCGGGCGCGATTGCGGCCGCCCTGCGCGGCGGGTGGCTGACTGGCCTGGTGACCGACGAAGCTTGCGCGCAGCGGATTCTTGAACTGGATTGAACCCGTACCCGCGCAGACCTTTCAGCGCGTTGGCGGCGGCAGCACGGGCGTGACCGTAAACCCGCGTGCCGCCAGCAGTGCCGGAATGCCCTTGGGGCCGATCATGTGCAGGGCCCCGACGGCGCCGAACACCCGCTGGCCGCTGGCGTGCACCTTGGCGATGTTCTCGGCCATGGCGCGGTTTCGGTTCGTGACCAGGCGCTGGAACGCGCGCTTGTCGGAGCGCGTTTTCAGGCAGTCGCACCACTGCGGATAGCGCTCGAGCGTACCGATGTCGCTGTCGGCCCATGCGTTGGCGAGCGTCAACGTCTGCGTGCGCGCCTCGCCCGATTCAATCGCGTCGAGCACCGTATCGAACTGCTGTGCGAGCTCGTTTTTCGGCACGATTTCGTTGAGCACGCGCACCTGCTGGGCGAGGGTTTCGAGTGGCACGACGGGCAGGCGCCGGCTTTTTGCGTAGGTGGTCAGGAAGAGGTCGATGCCGAAATCCGGATACAGGCCATCGGTTCGGACGCCCAGCACCGCCAGCGATGCCAGCTGCATGGTCGGCTGGAACTTGCGGATCTGCGTGAGGGCCGTGTCGGGCAGGCATGCGGCGGCGAGCAGCTTGTTGAAGCGTTCGCCGCGGCGCCCCGCAAGGAGTTGCCGGTCTTCGCTGGTATTGCGCGCGGCGGGCGCCTTGCCGGCGGTGTCCTTGTCGAGCAGGTCGAGTTCCAGCGCGACGGCGTCCACCTGCTGGAGCGCCTCCCGGATGGCGGGGCCGGGCAGCATCCAGTCTGCGCGCGCGACGTGGATGGTGCCGTAGAGCCACGATGTGTGGCCGTTCCTTTCAATGCGCCAGAGCAGTCCGTGGTCGGTGGCGCGCTGGGCGGCGGCGGCCCAGCCGTCCTTGGGGATGAAGCTCGAGGCGGGCGGCGGGCAGTGTGCGGCGGCGGATGCCGGTGCATCCTGCGCGGCTGCGCTGCCGATGCCCGTCAGCAGGCAGAACGCGGCCGCGAGCGCGCGCCATGTGGTGCGGTTGCGTGGCATGTGGCGGCTCCCCGAAATGTTGTTGTGGTGGTCGTTGCAGTGTAGCGGGCGGGGGCGATCGTTCAATCGTCGCGACGGTCGACCTACTCGCTCAAGCGCGGCGGCACGGCGTGTGCGGCGCGTGTCTCGCGAAACCACAGCGCCAGGCTTTCGTCTTCGAGCGCATAGGCGCCGCGCGATTCCTTCCAGATGAGGTTCTTGTCGCGCAACGCATCGAGCGCGGCCTGCACCGTCGCGGTCGAGAACTCGCTGTGGCCCAGCTTTGCGGCATACGCCTTCATCGATTCTTCGGAGAACGGCGAATAGCCCGGCCCGCGCTCGATCAGCACGGCCAGCACGGCGCGCTGGATCTCGGTCAGCGCAGCGTAATCGCTTTCGATCTCGCCCCAGATGCGGTCCCGGATGCCCTGGGCGCCGCGCTTGAGCAGCTCGCCCAGGTTGGCCGCCTCGCCGAGCTCGAGCGCAATTTCGCTGACGATGCCCTTGAGCATCTCGGGCCGGTGTCCGACCAGCTGGAAGGCGGCGAACATGTCGTCTTCCTTGAACTGGTTGTTGGGCGCGAGGTGCTGGTTGACCCACGCGGTGTACGCCGACACATACGGCCGCCCCAGCAGCGGGAAATTCGTCACGCGCGAGCCGAAGAACGGCTGCGTGCGGTTGAGCAGCAGGTTGGCCAGCTTGTCACGGTTCGACCCCGTAAAGACGAGGAACAGGCGCGGCTCCGCCACCCCCTGGTTCATCTGGTCGCGCGCGGCCTTGAGCGCGAACATGGCATTGGTGCCCGCCTCGGTGGACAGCGCGTGCTGCGCCTCGTCGATGATCAGCACGATGGGCCGGCGCGCTGCCTTGTACAGCACATCGAGCGCATCGGCCAGCGTGATTCCCGGCGGCAGGCCGATCTTGCCGAGGTTGAACGTAAAGGTGCGCAGCACGTCCACCTTTTCCATGCCGGCCTGCTTGGCGAGCTTGGCGATGGGCCCGTCGAACTCGGCCAGCTTCGATTTGATGGCGTCGGCAATGAGCAGGCCCGGGTCGCGGGCGCGGTCGGCCCACAAATCGACGTAGATGGCGATCCACTTGCGGCGCTCGACCTCGGGCACCAGGTCTTCGCGCAGGAACGTGCTTTTGCCGGTGCGCCGGGGCGCAGCCAGGAACAGGCCGGAGCGCGCGTCGGCCAGGCCCTTGCCTTCCAGGCTGTCGCACAGCGTGTTGGCAAGGTCCTGGCGGTGGAAGTTGAAGCGGCCGGTGTCGGTGTCTGAATCCATCGGGTGCCCCGTTTTAGACCTGATTATGTAAGTCGGTATAAATTATAGTCAATCCAATAATTAAGGCTAATTCAGTCGGCTTGCCGGGAAAACACGCGTTGCGCGGCAGGACGTCGCAGGACAAACGTGAATTGTTGTGCAGCGCTATACTCGCCGGATTCCCTCGCCATCCCCATGCTCCATCGCCGCTGGCTCTTCCTCGTCTGGCTTGCGACCGTACTGAACGTACTGTCGCCGGTGCTCGCGTCTGCCCGCGCGGCGCAGACCGGCACGCTCGCCGTCGAGCTTTGCAGCGCCACGGCTGCGCATGGCAGCACGGTCGAGATTGCCGTCGACCTGCCAGGCGATGGCGCCCGCGCCGACGACGCTGCCGCGCACCACGGCGTGGCACATTGCCTGTATTGCCCGGGCTTTGCCGCCGGGTTTGCGCTGGCGGCCGCGCCGGCGCTGGATGTTCCTACCGCGCATTTCGTCTATCGCGTGCGGCAGCCGGCCAGCCCTGCACCCGTGTACGCGCGCAGTGCGCTGCGCGTAGCCGATTCGCGCGCGCCTCCGCTGTCTTCGCCGTTGTCGAACTGACGCGCCCGCGGGAGTGAGTCTCGCGGCGCCTGTGCGCCTGGCCCACGCATGGCCGGCGCCATCGCAACCCCGGAGACCACCCCGATGTCATCCCACAAGCGCATTGCCGCCGCGCGGCCCCGGCGCACGCTGGCGTGCCGTGCAGCGCTGGCCCTGAGCGCAGCGGCGCCGCTGTCCGCCTTTGCCGCGGACGAGGCGACGCCCGCGCCCGCGACGCAGGAACTCGCGCCCACCGTCGTGCGCGCCAGCACCGCCCGCGCGCCCTTTGCCCCCAGCACGCCGGCCGTCGTGCAGAGCGTCACGGCCGATCAACTGGCCGACCGCAACGTCGTCACCACCGAAGACGCCGTCAAATACCAGCCCAACGTGATGGTGCGCCGCCGCTTCATTGGCGACCGCAACTCCATCTTCGCGGGGCGCGATTTCAACGAGTTGCAGAGTGCGCGCGGCCTGCTGTACGCCGACGGCATCCTGCTCTCGAACCTGCTGGGCTCGAGCTACAGCTATCCGCCGCGCTGGTCGATGATCGGGCCGGACGACCTGGCGCGGGTCGACATCCTGTACGGGCCGTTCTCGGCGCTGCTGCCCGGCAATTCGATGGGCACGACCATCGCGCTGACGCTGCGCCGCCCCGAGACCTTCGAGGCCGCCGCCCAGACGCAGGTGATGAGCCAGCACTACAACGATGCGTACGGCTTCTCGCGCACCGTCACCGGCAACCACGAGAGCGCGTCGCTGGGCGACCGCATCGGCAGGTTCTGGTATGCGGTGTCGGTGGACCGGCTCGAGAACGACAGCCAGCCGATGCAGTACGCCACGCCCAATTCCGCGTTCAATGCGTCGGCGGGCGTGCCGGTGCCTGTCACGGGCGCCATGACGGACCGCGGCCCCAACGGCCAGCCGCGTGTGATTCTCGGCCCGCAGATGCTCGAGCGCACACAGCAACTGCAGGAAACGGTGCGCCTCGGCTATGTCTTCAGCGACAGCCTCGAAGCGTCGTTCATGCTCGGCCACTGGGAGAACCACTTCAGCGACCAGGCCGTCAGCTTCCTTCGCGATGCCGCCGGCAATCCGGTCACCGGCGGCAATGTGCTGATCAACGGCACGCGCTACACCATTGCGCAGAACGCCTTCGCCCCGCAGAACGGCGACCAGGAAAACTGGCTCTACGGGCTGGGTGTGAAGGGCAGGCTCGGCGGCTGGAAGATCGACACCAATGCGTCGGCCTACAACGTCACGCGCGACATCCTGCGGGCGTCCAACACGGCGGCGGGCGGCGGGCCCGGCACGGTGTTCTACGGCGACGGCACGGGCTGGTCCAACCTCGACGTCAAGGCCACGTCGCCCATGGTGGCGGGCCATACGTTCACGACCGGCTACCACTACGACCAGTACCACCTGCGCAACCAGACCTTCAATGCGACGAACTGGTCGGCTGAAACGGTGTCCACGCTGAAATCCGGCTACCAGGGCGATACCCAGACGCAGGCCGTCTTCCTGCAGGACGCCTGGGCCTTTGCGCCGCGCTGGCTCGCCACGCTGGGCCTGCGCTACGAGAACTGGCGCGCCTACAACGGCCAGCTCGGCAACGGCAGCACCACGCTGGGCTATGCCAGCCGCACCGAAGACGCGTTCTCGCCCAAGGCGGCCCTCCAATGGCAGGCCACGCAAGACACGCTGCTGCGGCTCTCATACGGCCGGGCGGTGCGTTTCCCGACGGTCGCCGAGCTGTTCCAGGGCACCATCAGCGGCAACACCATCGTCAACAACGACCCGAACCTCAAGCCCGAACGCGCGAACGACTTCGACTTCACCGTCGAGCAGGCCGTGCCGTACGGCATGCTGCGCACGAGCCTCTTCCAGAGCGACGTGCGCGACAGCATCTATACGCAGACCAACATCCTCGTCACGCCGAATGTGACGAATGTGCAGAACGTCGACCGCGTGCGCACGCGCGGCATCGAGCTTGCGTATTCCGGGCAGAACGTGCTGCAAGACCTTGGTGTGCGCGGCGTCGATGTGGAAGCCAATGTCGCGTTCACGCAATCGAAGACGCTGGCCGACGCAGCCAACCCCACGTATGTCGACAAGACGTGGCCGCGCATGCCGCGTGTGCGCGCCAACCTGTTTGCCAGCTGGCATGCGACGCCCGACTGGACACTGGGCGCGGGCGTGCGCTATTCCGGCCGGCAGTACGGCACGCTCGACAACACCGATGTGCTGCCGAATGTCTACGGCGGCACCAGCAGTTTCTTCACCGTCGACCTCAAAGCCAGCTACCGTATCGACAGGCATTTCACGCTGGCGCTGGGCGTCGACAACCTGACCGATCGGCGGTACTTCGTGTACCACCCGTATCCGTCGCGCACGTTCTATGGACAACTGAAATGGCGTCTGTAATGCACTCGATCCCGCGCTGGGCGGCCGGCCTCTTCCTGGCCCTGGCCGCGATGGCGGCCGGCGCGCACGAAGGCCACGACCACGGTGCGATGGCCGGCAAGGCGGCCGCCAAGCCGCAACTCGCGACCACGGCCGCGTTTGACAAGGCCGGTCGCCTTTGGGTGGCGTGGGCGGAAGGGCAGCATGTCGTGGTGGCCTCGTCCGATGACCTCGGCAGGACGCTTTCCAGGCCGCAGCGCGTGAACCCGCAACCCGAGCCGATCTATACCGACGGCGAGAACCGCCCGAAGGTCATCGCGAGCCCGGACGGCGCGCTGTATGTGAGCTGGTCGCGGCCGCTCGATGCGCCGTACACGGGTTTCGTGCGCTTCTCGCGCTCGCTGGACGGCGGCAGGACATGGAGCGTGCCGGTCACGGTGCACCATGATCGCCAGCCCATCACGCATCGCTTCGACTCGATGGCGGTGGACAGCGCGGGCCGCATCTTCGTCACGTGGATCGACAAGCGCGACCTGCTGCGTGCGCAGGCCGCCCGGCAGCCGTATGACGGGGCGGCGGTCTACTACACGGTCTCGACCGACCGCGGCGCCACGTTCGCGCCCGAACGCAAGGTCATCGACCAGACCTGCGAGTGCTGCCGCATCGCGCTGGTGCCGGACGCCGACGGGCACATGCTGGCGCTGTGGCGCAACGTGTTTGCCGGGCAGGTCCGCGACCATGCGCTGACGACATTGCCAATCGGTAACACGCCGCCGGTCATCACGCGCGCGACGTTCTCGGACTGGCGTGTGGATGCGTGCCCGCACCACGGCCCCGCGCTGGCCGTCACGCCCGACGGTGTGCGGCACATGGCGTGGTTTTCCGTGGTGAACGGCAAGCCGGGTTTGTTCTACAGCCGTCTTGCCGCTGACGGCAAACCGATCGGCGGCGCGTGGCCATTTGCCGGTTCGGCACAGGCGGGTGCGCAGGCATCGCATCCGGCGCTGCTGGCCGCAGACGGCGCGCTGTGGCTCGCGTGGAAGCAATTTGCCGGCGACCGCATGCAGATCGTGCTGCGCAAGTCCACCGACGGCGGCGCGCATTGGACGATGCCCGTAAACGTGGCCGACGCCGCTGGCGGAAGCGACCACCCGCAACTGCTCGCGGGCAACGGGCACGTCTACCTGTCGTGGCGCACGCAGGTCGAGGGCTACCGGCTGATCGACGTGGCGGGCGTGGTTCCGGCCACCGCAACCCAGGAGGCATCGCAATGACCGTACGGTACCGATCGTTGGCGTTGGGAATGGCGCTGTGGGCCGCAGCCGTTGCGGTGCAGGCCGCCGAAGCGCTGCAGTTCCGGCCGTTGCATGCACGCGATGTGCCGGCCTTGTTGCAGACGCCGCAAGCGCGGCCGCGCATCGTCGAGATATGGTCGCTCGACTGCAGCTACTGCCGCGAGAACATCGCCCGCATCGCCCAGTGGCGGCGCGCTGCCGGGCGCAACGTCGATGTGGTGATGGTCGCCATGGACGGCCCCGAACAGGCCGAGATGCTGAACCGCGCGCTCGCGCCCCTGGCCCGCGACAGCAAGATCGGCCTTGCCCATGTGCCGCAGTACGCGAACGCGGAAGACATACCGGAGCGCCTGCGTGCCGCACTCGACCCCGGCTGGCAGGGCGAGATGCCGCGCACGATCATCCTGCGTCCCGACGGCAAGCGTCATGCATCGAGCGGCTTGCTCACGCCGCAGGCCTTGGATGCCGCGCTCAGGGATTGACCAGGAAATGGCGCAGACCCCCCTCGTTGTTGGGGTATGGCGGGGTGGGCGCCCTTTTTATAATGGCGACGCTTTGTGAATTCCGGCGCATTGCTCGTTCACAAAGCACACCCGACCATCTTTCGTCGTCAAAGGCTGAAGATGTTAAGCCCGCCCGCCCCCCGGCCCGCGGGCTTTTTCTTTGCCTCGCGTGTGCGCATGGAACGGTCCGCGCGTTGGGTATGTGAACACATCCTCATCTGCGCCGTGGCGCCAGCGACGCCGCGCGTTCAACGCGCTGGGGTCCGCGATGAAGCCGAGGATGGCGCCGATGTCGGGCCGGCTCCCTCGGACGCCGCGCCCAGGCCAAGCGCGGTTGCAGCGAGCAGGACCGCCACACCGCGTGCGAGGTAAAACACCGTCTGTGCGCCGACGCTGTCGGGCTTGCGCGGCGCTGGCTCGCCCGCGTGCCCATGCCAGGCACCCCGCGCGGCGTAGCGGGACGCATGCAAGGGGGCCACATCTCGGCAGGCGCGTGGCGCGGTTGTGCGGTGATTCGGATGCCGTGGCGCGTGCGGCATGGCAGTGCTCCTCAAGCGTGCGACCAGGCGCGCCAGAACAGCAGCGCCGTCATCGAAAAGCCGAAGGTCGAAATCAGTGCCCGAACCACGGGTGCCGGCAAACGCTTGCCCACGTGCGCGCCGAGGTAGCCACCGAGCGCGGCGGCCACCAGCATGATGAGCGTCTGCGGCCACCACACCATCCTGGCCAGCGCAAAGCACAGCACGGCGACGAGGTTGGTCGCCCCCACCAGCAACGTACGCGAGGCGTTCAATGCTCTGATGTCGTCGTGGCCGAACAGTGCCCACACCGCCATCATCATGATGCCGACCGCGCCGCCAAAGTAGCCGCCGTAGATGGCCAGGCCGCCTTGTGCGACCAGCAGCGTCGTGCGGCCGATGTGTACGCGCCGGCGCAGCCACGCACCCGCCTGCCTGCCGAAGGTAAACGCGAGCGACCCCACCAGCAGCAGCCACGGCACGATGAAGTCGAACGCGCGCGACGAGGTGTTCATCAGCAACAGCGCGCCGAGCAGGCCGCCCGCCAGGCTGACCGCCACCATGGCCCGCATCGGCACGTGCTGGAAGCCACGGTAGTCGGAGCGATAGGCCCATGCCGATGTCGCCGCGCCGGGCAGCAGCGCCACCGTGCTCGACGCATTGGCGAAGACCGACGGCACACCTGCAAACATCAGCGCCGGCAGGGTGACGAACGAGCCGCCGCCGGCCAGCGCATTCATCATGCCGGCAAGCAGGCCGGCGCCAAAGAGCAGCAGCGGGGCAGATTCCATGGGGCGCAGGGTCTCGTTGTCGTTCTGGAGGATGGCTCAGTTTCTGCCACTGGCAGCCACGAGACAATCTGCGATACATTGACCGAGCCTCAGGCTGGCACTGAGGCTGATGCCTCTCCTGAGACTTGCCGTGCGCTTCGACCTGACCGATCTGCGACTCTTCCTGTACACCGCCGAGGCCGGCAGCATCACCGCCGGCGCCGCGCGCGCGCATCTCACGCTGGCCTCGGCCAGTGCGCGCATCCGCGGCATGGAAGACGCGCTCGGCGTGCCGCTGCTCACGCGCAACCGCCGCGGCGTCGAGACCACGGCGGCCGGCCGCACGCTCATGCACCACGCCCGCGTCGTGCTGCAGCAGATGGACCGCATGCGCGGCGAGCTCGGCGAGTATGCGCGTGGCCTGAAGGGCTACGTGCGGCTGCTGTCCAACACCGCCGCCATGACGGAGTTCCTGCCCGAGGCGCTCAGCGCGTTCCTGGCGGCGCACCCGGAGGTCGACATCGACCTGGAGGAGCTCGTGAGCCACGAGATCGTCGAGGCGATCGCGCAGGGGCGGGCCGATGTCGGGATCGTCAATGACGCGGTGGACCTGTCCGGGCTGGAAACCTTTCCGTTTCGGCATGACAGGCTGGTGCTCGTCACCGCGCGCAACCACCCGCTCGCCAAGCGCCGCGAGCTGGCCTTCGTTGAAACCTTGCAGGAGGATTTCGTCGGCCTGACCGGCGACAACGCCTTGCAGGCCTACCTGGCCGGCCACGCAGCGCGCGCAGGCTTCCAGCTCAAGTACCGCGTACGCTTGCGCAGCTTCGATGCCGTCTGCCGCATGGTGGAGCGCAATGTGGGCGTGGGCGTCATCCCCGAGCATGCGGCCATCCGGTTGCAGCGCTCGATGGGCATCCGGCGCGTGCGGCTGACCGATGCCTGGGCGACGCGCCTGCTGCGCATCTGCGTGCGCCGCTTCGACGACCTGCCCGCATTCGCGCGCCAGCTGATCGGGCATTTGCGCGAGGCGTGACACCGGTGCGCGTCCGCCATTCGGTGGAAGCGCGCGGCGGGCGCTCGCACACGTTCCGGGCCATCGGTACACTGCACGCAGTAGCGGCCCACGGCCATGCGATGCGGCGCCGCACCAACCTGCCTGCTGATGGAGTACACGATGGCGTCTGCCGGTGTTCCCCCGATTGGCCTGCTGCATGCGGCACGCGCGCTGCGCATCTATCGCCGCCACGAAATCAACGCGCTGGCGTGGATCGCCTGCGGTGTCTGCCTGCGCAGCCCGGCGTTCCTTGCTTCCGTCAGCATCGCGCTGCTCATGGTATGCGCGTGGTCGCTCACGCGGCATATCCAATATCTCAAACCGCTGTATGAACTGCCGGTGTTCAGCCGCGCGCTGTCGCATGGCGGCATGGCGTTTGCGGCGCTCAATGCGGCGGCGCTGGCCGCAGAGCTGGCGACAGGGGCGGGCCGCGGCGGCTGGTTCGAGGCCAGCGGCTGGCTCGGGCCCGCGTGGCCGCACATCCTGCCCGACATTGCCAGCACGATCGAGCTGATGCTCGTATGCGCACAATGGACGGCCGTACTCGGTGCCGTGGCCGCGGCAGCGGCATGGGCGTGGCTGAGCCTGGGCGGCGGGCGGACGCTGCGTTTTCCGCCACGCCCGCGATGACGCGGCGGCTCGGGTGAGTCCGGGCTGGTCTGGCGCGGAAAATCCTCCTATAAGTGGCGATGTCGGTTGCAGGTGTGTTTTGGTCGCGCCCGGACGAGGCGCGTGCAGCCAAACCACGGGAGACACGCATGACATCGCTGGACGCCTTCCTGCGGTGCCGCGACTTTCTGCTCGCGCACCGTGAGGATTACGACACCGCCGTACGCGATTTCGCATGGCCGGAGCTGGACCGCTTCAACTGGGCGCTCGACTATTTCGACACCATGGCGCGCGGCAACGAGGCCATCGCCCTCTGGGTCGTCGACGATCAGGGCAACGAGACGCGCCTGTCATTCGCGCAGATGGCCGAACGTTCGTCTCGCGTGGCCAACCACTTGCGCGCACTCGGCGTGCAGCGCGGTGACCGCGTGCTGCTCATGCTCGGCAACGTGCCCGCGTTGTGGGACGTGATGCTCGCCAGCATCAAGCTTGGCGCCGTCATCATTCCCGCCACCACGCTGCTCACCGCCGAAGACCTGCGCGAACGCATTGCCATGGGCGATGTGCGGCACGTGGTGGTGGGCGCAGCCGATTGTGCCAAGCTCGATGCGGTATCGGGCACGTTCACGCGCATCGCGGTCGGGGCCGACAGGCCGCTGGCAGGCTGGCACCGGTTTGAAGACGCGTACGGCGCACCGGCCGGGTTCGGCCCCGACGCGCCAACGCAGGCCAGCGACCCGCTGCTGCTGTATTTCACATCGGGCACCACGTCCAAGCCCAAGCTCGTCATGCACACGCATGCGAGCTACCCGGTCGGACATTTGTCCACGCTGTACTGGATCGGCCTGCGCCCCGGCGATGTGCATTGGAACATCAGTTCGCCCGGCTGGGCCAAGCACGCGTGGAGCTGCTTCTTCGCGCCGTGGAATGCAGGCGCCACCGTCTTCATCTACAACTACGCACGCTTCGACCCCAAGGCTGCGCTCGATACGCTTTGCCGCGCGAAGGTCACCACGCTGTGTGCGCCGCCGACGGTATGGCGCATGCTGATCCAGGAGGATCTGGCGGCCTGGAAGCCCGCGCTGCGCGAGCTCGTCGGCGCGGGCGAGCCGCTGAACCCCGAGGTGATCGAGCGCGTGCGCGCGGCGTGGGGCATCACCATCCGCGATGGCTACGGCCAGACCGAGACGACCTGCCAGATCGGCAACAGCCCGGGTCAGCCGGTCAGGCCCGGTTCCATGGGCAGGCCGCTGCCCGGCTACCGCATCACGCTGCGCGACCCCGACGGCAACGAGGCGGAAGAGGGCGAAATCTGCATTGAGCTGGACCCCCGGCCGACCGGGCTGATGGAAGGCTATGCCGGCAACGCCGGCAAAACGGCAGAGGCCATGCGGGACGGCGTGTATCACACCTCCGACATCGCCGCGTGCGACGCCAGCGGTTATCTCACCTACGTTGGCCGAGCCGACGACGTGTTCAAGGCCTCGGACTATCGCGTGAGCCCGTTCGAGCTGGAAAGCGTGCTGATCGAACACCCCGCCATCGCCGAGGCCGCCGTGGTGCCGAGCCCCGACCCCGTGCGGCTCGCCGTGCCCAAGGCGTTCCTCGTCCTGCGCACGGGCCACGAAGCCGGCCCGGAGCTTGCGCGCGACATCCTGCGGTTCTGCCGCAACCGGCTGGCGTCATACAAGCGCGTGCGGCGCATTGAGTTTGCCGATCTGCCCAAGACCATTTCGGGCAAGATCCGCCGCGTCGAGCTGCGCATGCGTGAAGCCGGCCGCCCGGAAGCAGCACGCAACGTTCACGAATTCTGGGAAGAGGATTTTCCCGCCGACTGAGCAGACTTGGGCACTTGGCGGAACGCGCGCCCCCGACCGCACGTTCCGCCGCACCCGCGCCGTTTGCTTCAGCGCGATGATCGGGGAACCAGGCGCAATTGGCGCGCGCGGTCCAGGTCATAGGACGGTACGCCGCCATGCGGCAGCGACGCGCGGGAGGCCGCCAGGTCGCGCCCGCGCACGATGACCGGGGCCAGAGCGCCGGCGCGGATCAGATCCGACGCCGCCTGCTCGATCCAGTCACGGTAGTTGCGATACACCTCCTCGGCGGTCGCTTTCTGGTGCGCGCAGTCGCACAGCGATAGCGCTTCGGATGTGACAAAACAACTGACGGCCTTGCCGTCGACGATGGCCTGGAAAAACAGGTCGCCTACGGACCTGAATGTCTTGCCGGTGAACGAGATGTTCATGATGCTCCCCCCAATTGACCGGACACGCCAATCGGCCAACGTGTCCTACATGCCGCTTTCGCGGCGCAGTGATCACGTGCGGGAGCCTGGGTTCCGAATGGAGGGATGACGATGCTCCGGATGCAGAATCGATCCGGATGCGGTAGACCCAGTGAAGCGGGTCAGACTATCCCTCGGCGCCGTTATACGGTCTGTCAGTTCGGTGTTTGACTGCGGATTGCTCTCGCGCTGTGACCTTCCCCGTACAAATTCGTCTTCAATGACGTTATGGTCACCACCATCGGTGCAAAACAATGTGGCCGAGGCCCAAGGCGATCGAAACCGCGGCCAGCCACAGCAAAATCGTCGGAATACGCGTTGCCGGAAGGCGTGTCAGGAACAGGCGCCGCCGTGTCGGAATGACCTGCCAGTCGGCAGCATGGCGCTCCCAACCCAGGCGGGATGTCCACCCTGCCGTTCCCCGTTTGATTGCGCTCATGACCCGGAACCTCGCCTCGTGTCCTCGTGTATTTAGTTTTATTTAATTCTGCTTTTCTCTTCGGTTGCATTCTAGGAACAGTCGGTGCAGAACGCTAGTGCGCCTTGGCATGATTCTTCTCGTCCATTTGGCTCATAAACGGGTGGCCTAGGACAATTTGGGGGATGAAATATCGAGCGATTTTTCCGGTGCTAAAGTCAGTTAATCGATACGCAAACGCTTACGTTTCAAACGCCTGCCCGCAGATTTTTCAATCTGCATGCAGCCAGGCCGGTAGAGTCCTGGCTGCCCGTCGGCACCTCGGGTTTTTACCCCAGGCCCGCGCGAGGCCAACACGGAAGAAATGCGTGCCGTACGGTACAGTGCGGCCCAAAAGCCGTGGCATACCGAACAAGCAGGACATCGACATGACGCAAGCAAGACGCGCCCGGAAGGCAAGGGCGCACGCAGGGCACGTTCTACGATTGACCGCTGCCCTCGCGGCCGTGGTCACGACGACGGCGCACGCTGAACCGCCCAGCCTGGCGACGCGGCGGGCCGCCGTGGAATCCACGCTGGCGCGTGCCAGCAGTTGCCAGCATCTGGGCGACTACTACTGGGAAATCGGCGACGCCGGCGGCGTGCTGATGCACGGCCAGCATGGGCAGCGCATCGGCGCCGACAAGACGGTGCGGCTCGCATCGGCATCCAAATGGGTGTTCGGTGCCTACGTGGTCGAGCGTGCCCAGGGCAAGCTCACCAAGGCCGAGATCGACGCGCTGACGATGCGCTCCGGTTACGACGGCCTCAACCCGCTTCAATGCAACCGCAACGACACCGTGCAGAGCTGCTTTGATCGCGGACGCAACAGCACCTTCACACCCGGCCATGTCGGCCGCTTCAGCTACAACGGCGGCCACGACCAGAAGCTCCTGATCGACCTCGGATTTGGCCGTGCCGATGCCGCCGCGCTCACCGATGAGCTCGACCGCCAGCTGGCGAACACGCCCGGCCTGCGTGACGCGGGCCTGCCGCTTGGCATCCGCTATCTGGCGCCGGAGCCGGCGGGGGGCATGATTGGCACGCCGGCCGCGTATGGGCAGTTCCTGCGTCGGCTGATTCGCGGCGAATACCGGCTCGGCAGGATGCTGGGCCAGCATGCGGTATGTACCGAACCGGGGACGTGCCCCACCGCCGTCAGTACGCCGGCCTCGCTCCCGTGGCACTACGCGCTCAACTACTGGATCGAAGACCACCCCGGCGGCGACGGCGCCTTCAGTTCGGCCGGCGCGTTCGGCTTCTATCCGTGGATCACTGCGGACAAGCGCCACTACGGCATGCTCGTGCGGGAAACGCTCGCGCCCCGCGCCTACGTGCGCAGCACCGCCTGTGGTGCGCTCATGCGCCGCGCCTTCGCCGAGGGGCGGCCGCAGCATCCTCCCGCAGACACGTCCGCCAACACCGAACCGGCCGACTGATCAGCCGGGCAGGGTATCGCCTACCTTGAAGACGATGGCCCTGCAGCGGCGTGCCAGGCGGCACGCCAGTTGCGACGCACGGGCCACCTATCTGCATGGAGAAGGCGATGGCTCGGCAACCCCTGCGCGGCAGCGAACGGACGATCCCGCAAGACGCACGCATCCTGGGCGATGCGCCGCCCGCGGAGCAGCTTCGGGTGCTGGTGCAATTGCGCCGCCCCAATCAGGCCGCGCTGGAGGCGCACCTGTCCGGCTTTGCGCAATCCCACGCGGCCGGCACGCCGCCGCCCGCTCCGCTCACGCGTGAAGAATGGGCCGCGCAGTTTGGCCCCTCTGCGGGCGACGTCGATGCCGTGCGTGCCTTCGCGCGCGACCATGGCCTGCACGTGGCACAGGTCGATCCGGCAGCCGCGACGGTCACGCTGGAAGGCTCGGTCCAGCAGTTCTGCGGCGCGTTCGACACGCACCTGCACCGCGTGATGCACGGCACGTGCGAGTACCGGGGGCGGTCCGGGCCGCTGCGGCTGCCCGAGAGCCTCCAGGATGTGGTCGTCGCGGTGCTGGGGCTCGATTCCCGTCCGCAGGCCGATCCACATTTCCGCTTCATGCCGCTGCCGCCCGCGCCGGTGTCCTTGCGGCCCGCACGCGCCGCGCCCATGGCGTCGTATACGCCGGTGCAGCTGGCAAGGCTCTACGGTTTTCCGCAGGGCGACGGTGCGGGCCAATGCATTGCGCTGATCGAACTGGGCGGCGGCTATCGGGAGGAAGACCTGCGCGCGTATTTCCATGAACTCGGCGTGCCGATGCCGAAGGTGACCGCCGTGCCGGTCGGGCAGGGCGCCAACCGCCCGACCGGCGATCCCAACGGCCCCGACGGCGAGGTCATGCTCGACATTGAAGTGGCGGGCGGCGCTGCACCGGGTGCCACGCTGGCGGTGTACTTCGCGCCCAACACCGATGCGGGCTTTCTGCAGGCCATCAACGCGGCCGTCCACGACACCACGCTGCGGCCGTCGGTCGTGTCCATCAGCTGGGGCGCGCCGGAGAGCCGCTGGACGCCGCAGGCCATGCAGGCCGTGAACGCGGCGCTGCAAAGCGCGGCCACGATGGGCGTCACGGTGTGCGTCGCTTCTGGTGACAACGGCTCCAGCGACGGCTTGTCCGATCACGCGGATCACGTCGACTTTCCTGCCTCAAGCCCCTACGCATTGGCGTGCGGAGGGACCAGCCTGCATGCCAGCGATGGCCGCATCGCCGAGGAAACCGTCTGGAACGATGGTGCGCAGGGCGGTGCCGGGGGCGGCGGTGTGAGCAGCGTGTTTGCGTTGCCGGCTTGGCAGCGCGGGCTGAGTGCCCCGCAGACGCATGGCAAGAGCGTGCCGCTGGAACGGCGCGGCGTGCCCGACGTGGCGGGCAATGCCGACCCGCTCACCGGCTACGTCGTGCGGGTCGACGGAGAGACGGGCGTCGTAGGCGGCACCAGCGCCGTCGCGCCGCTCTGGGCCGCGCTTGTGGCGCGCATCAATGCCAGCAAGCGCGGGCCGGTCGGGTATCCGCACGTACGGCTGTATCAGAACCCGGGCGCCTTCAATGATATCCGGCAGGGCAACAACGGCAGCTTTGCCGCTGCGCCAGGGTGGGATGCCTGCACTGGCCTGGGCAGCCCCAAGGGCGACGCGATCGCCGATCTCTTCTAGACAGAGGCGAACATGACGACCAAAGATCAGCCTTTCTTCGACCCGACCGCCTATGGCAACGGCCCCGACGACAGCGTGACCGACACCAGCGAGGGCATGGCGGTCACGCACCACACCGTGCGCATCGGCGGACGCAACATCCCTTACACCGCGCATGCCGGCCATCTCGTCATCGTGGACCCGAGCAGCTCGCAGCCCGTGGCGAAGATGTTCCATGTGGCGTTCCTGGCCGATACGCCGGCCGCGTCGCCGGGGAGCAAGGACACGCGGCCCGTGACGTTCTTCTATAACGGCGGGCCGGGCTCGTCGGCAGTGTTCGTGCTGCTGGGGTCGTTTGCGCCACGGCGCATCGTGACGTCGATGCCGTCGTTTACGCCCCCTGCGCCGTACCGCATGGAAGACAACCCCGACAGCCTGCTCGACCGGTCTGACCTGGTGTTCATCAATCCGGTAGGCACGGGGTATTCCACGGCCATCGCGCCCAAGCGCAATGTCGATTTCTGGGGCGTGGACCAGGACGCGCGCAGCATCGCGCAGTTCATCAAGCGCTGGCTGACGGCCAACGGGCGGTGGAATTCGCCCAAGTTCCTGTTCGGCGAATCGTATGGCACGGCACGTTCGTGCGTGCTGTCGTACGTGCTGCACGAAGATGGCATCGACCTGAACGGCATCACGCTGCAGTCGTCGATTCTGGATTACACGCAGGCGGGGAACCCGGTCGGGCTCCTGCCCACGTGCGCAGCCGACGCGTGGTTCCACAAGCGCGCGAAATCCCCCAGCGGTGGGGCGCTGCCGGCCGACGTCGGCGACTTTGCCGAAGCGGCCGCCGTGTTTGCCAGCACCGATTACGAAAAGGCGCTCGCCAAGCCCGCGCATGCTGATCCGGCCGTGGTGAAGACGCTCGCCGCCTACACCGGCATCGATGCGGCGACGCTGCAGGGCTGGCGCCTGGACGTGGCTGCGTACGACGGCGCCGGCACGTCGCTGTTCCTGACGACGCTGCTGGCAGACAAGGGCCTGTCCGTGGGCGCCTACGACGGCCGTGTGACGGGCATCCACACCGGCATCGCCGCGAGTGTCGATCCAAACTCCGGTGGCAACGACCCGACCATGACGGCGGTATCGGGCGTCTACACCACCATGTGGAACACCTACCTGAACCAAGACCTGAAGTTCACTTCGAACTCCGCCTTCACGGATCTGAATGACCAGGCGTTCCGGCACTGGGATTTCGGGCACATCGACCCGACCGGGGCACAGAAGGGGCTCGATGCCAACGGCAACGTCGCGCTCTATACCGCCGGCGACCTGGCGGCGACGATGAGCCTGAACGTCGACCTGAAGGTGTTCTCCGCCAACGGCTACTACGATTTCGTGACGCCGTTCTACCAGACCATGCTCGACCTGAAGGCCATGCCGCTACTGGATGCCGACGTACGCAAGAACCTGTCGGCGGGGTTCTACCCGTCGGGGCATATGGTGTACCTGGATGGCGGCTCCCGCACGGCCTTGAAGGCGGATCTCGCGCGTTTGTACGACACCGCCACGGCGGATCACCAGGCCATGGCGCGCATCCGCATGCTGCAGATGCGCAAAGCCTGAGCGGCGGGCGGGCTGCCGCTCAGTAACCGCGGTAATACGGGCGGTAGTGCGGGCGGTCGTAGTAATAGCCGCCTGCCGGCACCACCACACACGCGCTCAGCGCGGAAGCAGCGGCGGCGGCAAGCATGAGCAGGGCGATGGTGCGTTTCATGATGAGCTCCACGGTTGTCTTGACCTGCCTCGACTGTATGGAAACGCCTCGCAACCGCGCTTTACCGTTTGTAAGCAAAACTGCGGCGCCCGCCTACCGATTTGCCGGCCCGCCGCGTGTGCGCCACGCGTGGGCCCGGTGCCGCCGTAATCCGCCGTTACCTTTGCGCAGCGATTGTGCGGCGCCGGTGCGTGTGTCAGCGCAGCGCCACAATGTTCTACAAACTTATCGGCACGCTATTGACAGATCGTCGGGATAGGTCGGAAATAGAGCAAACGGCAAACGTTGGGCATTCAGGTTTTCCGCCCCGCGCCGATAGCCGTCCATATAGATGTCAGGGCGCTTTCAGCAATGGAGGCAAAGCCCTGCGGGGACTACACGATGCGCGCCACCCTTATCGCGCATTGGCAACATGTGTCGGGGGGAACGCATCATGACGACTTTTCTGGAATCCACCATTGCCTGGGTTGCGCCGTGCCTGGTCGCCACCGCGATTGTCGTGCCGGTCATGTGGCGCAAGCTGCGTACGCGCCGTCTGCTCGAGGCCATGCACCAGGCCCGCGAGCATCGCGACGAGTGATGCGCAGACCGGCCCGCCGGCCGATCGTTCCGGTGTCCGCCGTGTCCGTGCGCCCATAAAAAACGGGCGCTGCATGGCTGCAGGCGCCCGTCTGGTATTGCGTGGAGCGAATCAGGCGGCGACGACGTCGCGCAGGGCTGCATGGGCGGCTTCCATCGCTTGCGTACGCGCATCGGCGCCCATCCCCAGCCGCTCGGCGCGCACGAACTGCACATCGGTGATGCCCAAGAAGCCGAACACGGTCTTCAGGTACGCCTCCTGAAAGTCCATGGCCGCTGCGGGGCCCGCGGAGTACATGCCGCCGCGCGTCGAGGCGACGATCACCCTCTTGCCGCCCGCCAGGCCGACCGGGCCATTCTCGGTGTACTTGAACGTGCGGCCGGCTTGCGCCACGCGGTCGATCCATGCCTTGAGTTGGCTCGGCACCGAGAAGTTGTACATCGGCGCGCCGACCACGATCACGTCGCTGGCCAGCAGTTCATTGACCAGCGCTTCGGAGCGGGCGTGCTCGGCGCGGGTGGCTTCGTCGAAATCATTGGCACCCGTGGCGCGGAAGCCCGCCGCGATGGCGCCGTCCAGGTGCGGAATCGCTTCGACGGCCAGGTCGCGGTGGGTCACGGTGGCATCGGGGTTGACGCGGCGCAGTTCGTCGACGATGGCGGCGGTCAGGATGCGCGAGGCCGAGGCGTCGCCGAGGATGCTGGAATCGATGTGAAGGACTTGCATGGCGTCTCTCCAAGAAAAAGGTGGGTTGACGCAAAGATAGTGCGGTGCGGCGAGTCCCACTAGTGGTGCGAATCGACACACATCGTTCCATCAGTGGGACAATGCGCGGATTGCCGCGATGCGCCCCGGAGCCGCCATGGAAGACCTGAACGACCTTGTCCTGTTTGCCAGCGTAGTCACGCATGGCAGCTTTTCCGGCGCGGCGCGCGCGCTTGGCATCCCCAAATCGCGCGTGAGCCGGCGGGTGGCCGATCTGGAGACGCGCCTCGGCGTGCGGCTGCTGCAGCGCTCCACGCGGGCGGTCCACGTGACCGACGTCGGCTCGGCGTTCTACCAGCATTGCGAGGCGATGACCCAGGCGGCGCGCGCCGCCTTCGAGGTGGCCGAGCACGCGGGCGAAAAGCCTTCTGGCCGGCTGCGCGTGAGCTGCCCGGTGGGCGTGGCGCACGTCTTCATCGCGCCGGTGCTGTCCAAGTTCCTGCGCGCGCAGCCCGACGTACGCCTGGAACTCGACGTCACCAACCGCCGCGTCGACGTGATCGGCGAGGGCTATGACGTGGCGTTGCGCGTGCGCTCGACGCTGGAGGATTCCAATCTGGTCGTGCGCAGTTTCGGTGTGAGCGACCAGGTGCTGGTGGCCAGTCCGGCCTTCGTGGCCGAGCATGGGCCGTTCGACACGCCGGAATCGATGCGCGGCGCTGCAGGCGTTGGCTTTGGCCGCCCAGGCGAGCGCGCACGCTGGCGCCTGACCACACCCGAGGGCGGCTCCGTCGACATCGAGTTCACCCCCGCGCTGGTGACGGACGACCTCTACCTCATGGGGCAGACCGCCCTGGAGGGCGTGGGCATCGCGCAGCTGCCCTTCAATCTGTGCGCAGACGCGATCCGCGACGGGCGGCTGGTGGTGCTGCTGCCCAACTACCGGCTGCCGGCGCACCAGTTTCATGCAGTGTTCCCGTCACGCCGGGGCCTGGTGCCGGCTGTGCGCGCCTTTATCGAGTTCCTGGCTGAAGAGCTGCCCGATGTGACGGCGCGGGTCAGCCGCTGCTATGAAGACATCGCCCGCCAGCCAAATCGTTGACCCTGCAACGATTACCGATCAGCAGTATCATCGGCGGTTTCGCTCCAGCCATTTGTGTGGACGTCTGTGACGGCGTTCGCGCACGCTCCCATGTCCTCGCGCCCCAGCATCGAACCGCCCCAGCCAGACACCGCCGTCGCATCGCTGAGTGACCCGCTTGGCGCGCGGCCGGCGCCCGAGATCCCGGTGATGGCCGTCATGGGTGGCCTCATGCTGGCCATTCTGCTGGGCGCGCTGGAGCAGACGATCGTGGCCGTGGCGCTGCCCGTCATCGCTGGCGAATTCAACGGCTTTGCGCTGATGGCGTGGGTTGTTTCGGCGTACCTGGTCGCGTCGACCGTGGTCACGCCCATCTACGGCAAGTTGAGCGACCTGTACGGCCGCCGGGCCATGCTGACCACCGCCATCGTCCTGTTCGTGCTGGCGTCGGTGGCGTGCGCGATGGCCAGCAGCATGCCGATGCTGTTGCTGGCGCGCGTGCTGCAAGGGCTGGGCGGCGGCGGATTGATCTCGGTGGCGCAGGCGACGATCGCCGACGTGGTGCCACTGCGCGAGCGCGGCCGGTACCAGGGCTACGTGAGCGGCATGTGGGCCATGGCGAGCCTCGCGGGCCCCGTGATCGGCGGCTACCTCACGCATTACCTCTCGTGGCGCTGGATCTTCTGGATCAACCTGCCGCTGGGCATCGTCGCGCTGTTCGTCGTGCGCCGCACGCTGCGCCACCTGCCGGTCGCGCACCAGCGCCGCCCCATCGACGTGCCGGGTGTGGTGCTGTTTGCGCTCGGCCTGACCGCGCTGCTGCTGATGATCACGCGTGTGGGTCAGGGCGTGCCGCTGGCGCAGCCGGACAATCTCGGCCTGCTGGCGGGGGCGGTGGTGTTGCTGGGCGCCTTCGTCTGGCAGGAAAACTGCGCGGCGGAGCCCATCATTCCGCTGTCGATGTTCCGCGTGCGTACGGTCACGATCTGCTGTCTCGCGCTGTTTCTGTGCTTCTTCCAGCTGATCGCCACGTCGGTGCTGATGCCACTGCGCTTCCAGATGGTGGCGGGCGCCAGCCCCGATGCCGCGGCGCTGCGCCTCGTGCCGCTGACGCTGTCGATCCCATTCGGCGCCTTCGTGGCCGGCAAGTGGATGACGCACAGCGGCCGCTACAAGCCGCTCATGCTGGGCGGCGCATGCGTGGTGCCGTTTGCCCTCGTCGCCCTGGGCCTGCTGGACCCGCACCACGTGGCGGCCCTGACCCTGGCGATGATCGTGCTGGGCCTGGCCATCGGCGTGCAGTTCCCGACCGGCCTGGTGGCCACGCAGAACGCCGTGCCGCCGCAGACGGTGGGGCTGGCGACGGCGCTGACCGCGTTCTCGCGCCTGCTCGGCGGTGCGGTCGGGGTGGCGGTGCTGACGTCGGTGCTGATCGCGCTGCTCCGCCAGGCCGCGCCGCAGGCCGAGGTGGGCGCCGGCGGCGATGTGCTCATGGACCTGTTCCACGCCGCGCTGGCCAGCACCGGCGCCGATGCGCAGGCGCTGCAGCGCGCCGGCGAAAGCGCGTTCCGGCACCTGTTCTTTTTTGCGGCGGCCGTCTCCGTGATCTCGCCTTTGCTGGTCGGGCGGCTCAAGGAAAAGGCCTTGCGCGGCAAGGTGTCGGTGGCCGAAGCGATCGAGTAGGCGCGGCCGATGAAAGCGGCGGGGTGGCGCTTCGCTAGCGTTGTCAGCGGGGCGTGCGCGCGGTCAGGTCGTAGCCGGCGCGAGCGCACGCAGCCGTGCACGCCGCGCGACACTGCCTTCTGACAAGGCCCAGCGCAGCGTCGGCGCGACAGTCCGCATGGCCGCCGCTGCAAGTGCCGCCTGCAGAGGCGGCCGCTTCAGGTCGAGCATCTGCATGGCCCACGGCGGCAGCAGCTGGATGCCGGCGTCCAGAAACAGCCGCACGGCGGGCCGCAGCCCCGGGCGTGGCGCCTGCCACGTCATCAGGACTTCCACCACCGTTCGCGTGCGGTCGCTGGCCACGAGCTCGGCGCGCATCGCGTTCAGGTAGGCATGGACGGCCGCGCGCGATTTCGGCACATCGCGCGCGCCGAGCAGCTCAGCCACCAGCGCGGTTTCCTCAAAATACCGATCCTGCCGCGCGGGGCTCAGCTGGCTGTCGACGTAACGCAGATAGCCTGCCAGGAAGCTCGACATTTCGGCCACATGGACCCACGTGAGCAGGTCGGGATCATTGGCGGAGTAGGGCCGGCCATCCGGCGCGATGCCCTGTACGCGTTGATGGATGTCTTTGACGCGCGCAATGAGCGCCAGCGCGTCGTGGCGGCTGCCGTAGGTGGTGCCTGCCACGAACTGCGCGGTGCGGCCGAGGCGGCCTTGCAGGTCTTCACGAAAGTTGGAGTGATCCCACACGCCGGCGAGGGCGCGCGGATGCAAGGCCTGCAGCAGCAGCGCACTGATGCCGCCCGCCATCATGGCCGCAAAATCGGCGTGGACCTGCCAGCAGACCGCATCCGGCCCGAACAGCCCCGGATCGCCCGGCGGGGAGCCGATGTCGAGCGACAGGCCGCCCGTGGCACGGGTCAGGCCGCGGACCTGGTTGGCGATGCGTTCGCGAAGCGCCGTGAACGGAGAGGGCAGCGGGGGCATGGTGCCGAAGGGCGAGGCGGGAGGATGCCTGCAATTTTACCGGGCCGCACGCCTGGCGCGGATGGCGGAACGCCGCATGGCGGCGGCGCGGCTGGACCGTTTGTTGCGGAACACGTGTGCGTGCTGCCTAGAATGAAAAACGACCTACGAGAACGCCATGGATATGACGCCCCGTCAACATGCGGCCTGGCTCGGCCGCATCGTGCTGCTTGCCGTCCTAAGCCTGAGCCCCGCCGCGCGTGCCGCCGACAACGCACAAAGCCTGCGCGACAAATATGAGAGTGTTGCGAGCCAGCTGGCCGACAACGCGTTCCGCCGCCCCCTAGTGCTCGAATCGACCGAGACATCCGACAGGCTCAAGGGCGACATCTACAGCGTGGTCGATTACCCGTTTGCAACCGTCAGCGGCACCCTCGGCGATCCGGCTCAGGGCCCGGCCAACTGGTGCGACGTGCTGATCCTGCATCTGAACATCAAGTATTGCCATGCGATGCCCGGGCCCAACGGCAACGTGCTCGACGTGAACCTGGGGCGCAAGGTGGAGCAGAGCCTGTCAAGCAGCTACCGGTTGGCGTTCAGCTACCGCCCACTGGCCAACAGTGCGGCGTATTTCCGTGTCGAACTCAACGCCGCTTCGGGGCCCTTCAGCACGCGGGACTACCACATCATGCTGGAGGCCATTCCCTCGCCGGCCGGGGGCAATCGCACCTTCCTGCATCTGACCTATTCGTATGGCTACGGCACGGCCGGCCGGCTGGCGATGCGAACCTACCTGGGAACCGTCGGCAGCGACAAGGTGGGCTTCACGAAGACGGCGGAATCGTCCGCCGCCGAGCCGCAGTACGTGGGCGGTGTGCGCGGCTTGCTCGAGCGCAACACGATGCGCTACTACCTAGCGATCGATGCCTACCTGAAGGCGCTGGCGGCACCGCCCGAGCAGCGCCTGCAGCAACGCCTGACGACGTGGTTCAACGCGACGGAACAATACCCCCGCCAGTTGCACGAGATCGACCAGCAGGCATACCTGCGGATGAAGCGCAGCGAGGTGGAGCGCCAGCGGACGGCGCAATAGCGCGGCCGATCAGGCTGGCCGATACACCTTGGCGAAGCGCTGCGCCTGCACGACGCCGTAATCGCCGGGGGCGTATTGCAGGATCCAGTCGCCGGCCTGGCCGTGCAGGACGTCGCCGGCTTCGGAGCGGGCCATCGAGAACGGCCCGTGCATCTGCTTGGCGAGCACCACGCTAGGGCGGTTGCGGTAGGCGCCCGGCTGGCCGTGCACCGCGGCTGCATCGGTGCAGACGTATTTCGCGTCGAAGCGCGCGCGAGAGACGACCCAGCGGTCTCCCGTCGAGCCCGTGATCAGTGCATCGCCGGCGGCGTAGCGGTTGGGGCCTTCGAGGCTCATCAGCTCGCCGGGTTCGGTGGCAAAGTCGACGTGGACGGTCTCGTCCTTGATGAAGGCGCGGGCGGCGGGGTCCGTGTGCAGGTCGACGTGTTGCAGGGTAGGCATGAAGCGGCAGGAAAAAGCGATGGGCGCGGGCGTGCGAAGGCCGTAAGCGTAGCGCAAATGAGCGGCTACGGCGTGGTCGGATGGCCGCTGCGCCGAGTTCGAACGCCACGGTGCAGCGATCGTCGTTTTCCTTCATTTGAAGGATGAATGGCGGGGTGGGCTTCCGGAGAATCGATTCCACAACACAACGGAACGACTCCGAGGGAGGGAACCATGAAGCTCACACCGGTCGCACTGAGTACTGCGGTGCTCGTCTTGTCAGCCTGTGGCGGCGGCGCGGACTCTGCGCCGGCGCAGAACCCAGCGCCGCAGTCGCAGACCATCACGGGCGTGGCGGCCACCGGCGCCGCCTTGTCGGGTGCAACGGTGAACGTCGTCTGTTCATCCGGGTCGGGCACCGCCACGACGCGTGCGGATGGCAGCTATTCGGCGCCGGTGAGCGGGGCGACCTTGCCATGCGTGCTGACCGCCACCAGCGGCGACGGCAAGACGGTGCTGCACTCGCTCATCGCGGGCTCGGGATCCGTCACCGGCGGTGCGACGGCGAACGTCACGCCCCTGACTGAGCTGCTGCTCGCCCAGCTGGCCGGCCAGGATCCCGCAAAGTACGTAGCGGGATTCACGCCGACCACGGTGGTGAGCGCCAGCGACGTCACCGCGGCACAGTCGGCGCTCGTCAAGGTGTTGCAGAACTCGGGTTTCGATGCGTCGAGCGTCGGCGACTTCCTGGGCGGCACGATCAGCGCCGGCAGCGGCCAGGGCTACGACGGGGTGCTCGACCAACTGCAGTCGACGCTGGCCAAGGCCGGTGTCACCCTCGTGGATCTCAGCACGGCGGTTGCCAGCACCAGCGGCACCTCCGCCGACGCCGCAGGTTCCACCGTGGGCACGGTGCTGGCGCCGGCCAATCCGACGTGTCCGGCGCTCAAGAGCGGGGACCATCGGTTGATCAAGTTCTCCGATGGCTCTGCACAAGTCGTCAGCATCGACGCCACCAAGCTGACCGTCGCGATGGGCGGGGCGAGCTATCAGCTCACCGCCGGCTCCACGGCCTGCGATTTCGTGCTCAACGATACGGGATCGACGCGCGTGCTGGTCGCCCGATCCGGCCTGGCAGTGTGGACGAACGGCACGGGCGCCGGGGGCACGCTGTCCATTTCGATGCCCAAGCAGACACTGGATCCGAGCGCGATCAACGGCCTCTATAACTACGCTGCCCTGAGCGGCCCTGCCCGGGGCGCCTACGGTACGCACAACTATGCGAAGGGCGTGACCACGGCTGCCACGGACTGCTCGGTGGGCTCCGCATGCGAGGTGGATACCAAATCGCCTTATGGTCACCTCGTCGCCACGGCAGACGGTGGCGCCGACTGGGTGGACGATGGCGATCCGGCGATCGGCGTGGACTTCCACGCCTATGGCTTCCAGAATGCGCAAGGCAATATCGTGTGGATCGCCACGATGCTGCCGGGCCAGGGCGGAGGCGTGGGCATCTTCGCTCCGCAGACGACGCTCGCTGTGCCGGCACTCAACACCGTGAGCAGCTTCTGGCAAAGCACGGTATCGGGCGCCGGACTCAGTGCCGTCTCGGAAGACAGCCACACCATCACGGCTGTGAACGGCTCCACCGTCACTCGCACCTTTGCGGACAACCACACCGACCAGATCGCCTACAACGATCCTTTCAATGGTCTGCGCCACCGCGCTCAGAATGCCTGTACCAACACCTCCGGAGCCGCGACCACGTGCCGCGAGGTCTGGCAACTGCCGTTGGGCGGACTGACGCTGGCATGGAACGGCTCGCCGTTTGTCACACCGAGCACGTATCAGGTCAATGTCTCGGTGAACAAGCCGGCCGCGCAGTAACAGCGAGCGCGCGCTGCCCCGCCTCCGATGCTGTCGGCACCGGTCCTTCATGGCCGGTGCCGATGCATTCTGCGGTGGCGCATGGGCGCAGCAAGAAGCGCGACGGTCGTGGCGCTTCGCGTCGGCACAGTGCCGACCGCATCGTTCGTTTGAATGCCCCCCAAAAAGAGTGATGCCGGTCTTCGGGCGAGCGTGCTAGCTTTGCGCAAACAGCATGCGCGTCCGCCCGCTGGGCGCAGCGCAGCGTGCATCGTGGTCTCGGTGACCATCCTTCGGGGGAGGGAGCTTGCTCAAGGACCAGCTGATTGGTGATCTGTACGAAGCTGCGGTCACACGCGACGGTTTCCTGGAGGTGGTCCATGAGGTGACCGAGGCGCTGGGCGCCAACGTCTTCCACATGTTCAGCTGGGATGCCGCGCGCAATGCGCCGCATCTGTCCACCTATTCGCCCGACCGCGGGTGGGACGAGGTGATCGCCCGCTACGACCAGTACTACGGTGCGCTCGACCCGCGCCGCGAGCATGTCGAGCGCACCAGGCTCGGTGAGTTCGCCTTCTGCCAGGACTTTGTGTCCGAGGCCTATGTAGAGCGCAGCGAGTTCTATCAGGACTTCCAGATACCGTCGGGATTCCGTTACCTGATGGGTGTGCGTCTGGCGCGTCCGGGCGGCAGCGACATCCTGCTCGGCATGCTGCGGGCAACGGGGCGCACGCCGTTCTCCGACACCGATCGGGCCAATGCTGCCAGCATGACCGGCCATCTGCAGCGCACGATCAACCTCTGGCAGGACACGCGCGTGCTCCATCGCGACGCGGCGCTCGGTGCGGAATTGATGGAGCAGCTCGGCTTGGCGGTATTCGCACTCGGGCGTGACCAGCGTGTGCTGTTCGCCAACGCCCAGGCCGAGGCGCTCCTGCGCGCGTCGACTTGCTTGCGGCTCGAGCACGGCCGCCTGCGGGCCGCGTTTGCCGCAGACGACGATGGCTTGCAGCGCGCGCTGTCGCGCGTGGCGAAATCCCGCAAAGGCGAGAGTGTTGCGGTGCGCCCCTCGCTGGGTGCAGCGCATGAGCTCTTTCTCGGCATTTCGCTCTTGCCCGCCCATGCCGCGCATGCCGCGTTCGGCGACGCTGCCATGATGGTCACCGTGCGCCGCCGCGGTGCCGCCAGTCCTGTCACGGCGGCGCAGCTACGGCAGGCGTTTGGCTTGTCGGCGGCGGAGGCTGCCGTCGCGGAGGCATTGATCGTGGGGCGCTCCCCTGACGAGTACGCTGCCAGTGCCGGCGTTGCCGTGTCGACGGTGCGCACGCAGTTGCGCTCGATCTACGAGAAAACCGCCTCGCGCTCGCAGGCCGAAGCAGTAGGGGCGATGCTGTGGGTGTTGTCGCAGAACAAGCCGGTGGCGCAATAGCGAGGTGCCGCCTTCGGCCTGCGGCTTGGGCGACGTGCGTGGTCATCGCAGGCTGCGAAGACGGGGCGAAGAAGCCGCGTTCGTCACTGACGATGCGGCCGGTTGCGTCCGCGTATTGACGACGACGATGCATGCGACAAGCCCGGAGCGCCGCATCGTCGCGCAACGCGCAGCCGGCCGCGCCATCCATCTCAGTCATACCGCAGCTCCGTCGCCTTGCCGTGGAACACTTTGTACGAGTAGATCGTGTACGCCACGATGGTCGGCAGCACGATTGCCACACCCACCAGCATGAACTCGAGCGACTCTGGCGCGCTGGCGGCTTGCCAGATGTCGAGCCGGTCCACCACCAGGTATGGGAACAAGCTGTAGGCCAGGCCGTTGAAGGCCAGCAGGAAGATCGCGGCGGTGCCGACGAAAGGCGCCCATGCGAGGTGCTCATCGCCCTTGGCAATCTGCTGCGGCAGTCGGCGCAGCACCCAGTCGATCAGGCCGAACAGCGCGACGGTAACCAGCGGTACGGGCGCCAGCAGGATCATGTTGGGCAATGCGAACCACTTGTCGAACACACGTGTGCTGACCCACGGCGTCGCCGCCGATACCGCTGCCACGCCCAGCGCCGTGAACCACAAGGTGCCGCGCGCCCATTGCACCGCGCGCAGCTGCAGCGCACCTTCGGTTTTCATGATCAGCCACGTCGCGCCCAGCAGCAGGTACCCCGCGATCAACCCTGCCGCCGTGCAGATCGCAAAGACGACGTTGGCAGCGTCGTACCGAAAGCCCGTGATATACAGGCCCAGCATCAGGCCCTGTGAGGCGGTGGCGATGACGGACCCGGCATAGAACGCGCGGTTCCACCACGGCTTGTGGTGCGCGCGTGCCTTGACGCGAAAGTCGAACGCCACGCCGCGCAGGATCAGCCCGAACAGCATCAGGGCGACGGGCAGATAGAGCGCGCCGAGGATTTCGCCGTGCGCTGCCGGAAATGCCACCAGCAGCAGGCCGATGCCGAGCACGAGCCAGGTTTCGTTGGCGTCCCAGAAGGGGCCGATGGAGGCGATCATGGTGTCCTTGTCTGCATCGTCGGCGCGGCGCAGCAGGATGCCGACGCCCAGGTCGTAGCCGTCAAGAACGACGTAGGCCAGCACGGCAATTCCCATCAGGGCCATGAAGACCACCGGCAGCCAGCCGGCGGGTTGAGTGAGGTCGGGAATCGTGCTCATGCGCGGCTCGCGAGGGAAGGGGAGAGATTAGCCGTGCGCTGGCCCGGGATGTCGGCATCGGTCGGGTCGATGGTGCCACTCGCCTTGCGGGCCAGATAGAACACGACGCCGACGTACGAGGCGATCAGGAATGCGTACAGCGCGAGATACATGGCGAGCGTGCTGCCGATCATGCGTGCGGGCACGGCCGACGCGGCCTGAGCGGTGGTGAGCACGCCGTAGACGAGCCACGGCTGGCGGCCGATTTCCGTGACGTACCAGCCAGCGACCACGGCAACCCAGCCGGAGAACGTCATGGCCACGAGCGTGCGGGCGAGCCATTGCGGCAGCGCTGCGTTGCCGCGCAGGCGCCAGGCGCTCACCCACGATACCGCCAGCATCAGCAAGCCCACGCCCACCATGAGGCGGAAGGCGAAGAACACCGGCAGCACGGGCGGATGCTGGTCGAACTGATCGAGCCCCTTCACCTCGCCATCGAACGAGTGCGTCAGGTACAGCGACGCCAGCTTGGGCACCGCGATCTCGAAGCGGTTGCTGCGTGTGGCCGGGTCCGGCACGCCGAACAGCACGGCGGGCACGCCGCGCTCGGTTTGCCAGATGCCCTCCATCGCGGCGAGCTTGGCGGGTTGATGCTCGAGCACGTTCAGGCCGTGCGCATCGCCTGCGGCAATCTGCAACGGGATCAGCACAGCCGCCATCATCACGCCCGTCTTCAGCGTGGCGCGCACGTCGGCACCCCGATCGTTGCGCAGCCAGCGGTAAGCGGACAACCCCGCCAGCAGGAACGCGACCGTCAGCCCCGAGGCCAGCAGCATGTGGGTGAACCGATACGGGAACGACGGGTTGAAGATGATCGCCAGCCAGCTTTCCGGATGCGCGCGGCCATCGATCATCACGTAACCGGCCGGCGTCTGCATCCACGAGTTGAGCGCGATGATCCAGAACACCGAGATGGTCGTACCTAGCGCGACCAGGAACGTCGCAAACGTATGGATTCGCTGGCTCACGCGCCTTGTGCCGAACAGCATGATGCCGAGGAAGCTTGCCTCCAGAAAGAATGCCGTCAGCACTTCATAGGCCAGCAGCGGCCCGGCGATATTGCCCACGGTGTTCATATAGCCCGGCCAGTTGGTGCCGAACTGAAAGCTCATCGTCACGCCGGACACCACGCCCAGCGCGAACGTGAGCGCAAAGACCTTCACCCACAGGCGGTACGCGGCCATCCAGGCTTCATCCCCCGTCTTGCGATAGCGCAGCTTGAAGAACAGCAGCACCCATGCGAGCGCGATGCTGATGGTGGGAAAGAGGATGTGGAACGTGATGTTGGCGCCGAACTGGATGCGCGCCAGTACAACCGGATCAAATGACATGGTTCTTCTTTCTTTTTGGGGGCGTGCTACTTCGATTTGCCGCCAACCACAACGGCAAGCCTGTCCTTCATCTCCAGCAGCTTGTGCACCTTGGCGCCCATCTTCATGAGCTGCTGCAGGGAGCCGGCGTCCAGCTTCTGCACGTCATCAAACCAGTTGGTCATGAGGGTGATGAGCTGATACATCTCCTTCATGCGGGCCTGGGCGTGGCGGTCGTCCGGGTCGGTGGGGGATTCGAGCATCACGTCGCGCAGCAGCGAGAGCGTGGGGTCGATCTCGCGCTTGCGGCGTTCTTCGGCCAGCGTGCGGAAGATGGTCCAGATGTCGTCGGGGGCGGCGAAGTACTCGCGCCGGTCGCCCGGCCTGTGCGACAGCCGCACCAGCTTCCACGCTTCGAGTTCCTTCAGCCCGATGCTCACGTTGGAGCGTGAGAAACCCAATGCCTCGGCAATCTCGTCCGCGTTGATCGGCTCGCGCGCCGCGTAGAGCAGGGCGTAGATCTGCCCGACCGTGCGGTTGATGCCCCAGCGGCTGCCCATCTCGCCAAAATGCAAGACGAAGCGCTGTTTCAAGGGGGAGAGTTGCATCGTTTTGATCTTTCTCAAATTTCAGGAATTTGTGAAAGTTTAGCTGCCCGGCCTGGCGGTGCAATGTGACGTGCTGTCGCGGGGCGGCACGAAGCGCAACGCGGGGCGTTCAAGTGGCGATGTGAATGTTGCTCACAAGCAAACGCGTGCAGATTAGGAGGCGCCTTCTATTCTCCCCTTGACACGGGAAAAATAACGCAAACAAGGGATTAATTGGTTTTGCATGTTGATATATGACGCGACGGCGCTCCCTGCGGAAAACGGAGATACCCAAGGATTTTCGCGCTGGGCCGCCCTGGGCGGCAGGCAAAAATCGTTTTCCTTGAGCAGTATCTGCTCGGGCAGTTTAATCGAGGACTTCGTCTCACACCCTGCGTACGAAGGGCTGTCTCGTCCTTAATAAATCGGGTTTTCTGCCGAAAACCTCGTTGCTAAGCAAAATCGCCAGAGGAGCCCCCCCATGCGTGTCAATGAACCTGTCACCCAGCGTGAATACGAGTTCCCGGAAAACGCCACGCTCATGTCGACGACCGACACCCAGAGCTACATCACTTACGCGAATGCTGCCTTTGTGGAGGCGAGCGGATTTTCCCGCGAGGAAATCGAGGGCCAGCCGCACAATATCGTGCGGCACCCCGATATGCCCCCAGAAGCGTTTGCGGACATGTGGGCGACGTTGAAGTCGGGCCAGCCATGGACGGCGCTGGTCAAGAATCGCCGCAAGAATGGCGACCATTATTGGGTGCGTGCCAACGCGACACCCGTGGTGCGCAACGGCCGCACGACGGGTTACATGTCCGTGCGCACCAAGCCGACCCGCGATGAAATTGCCGCCGCCGAAACCCTCTACAAGGATTTTCGGACCGGACAGGCAGGCACGCGCAAGTTTCACAAAGGACTGATCGTGCGCACCGGCCTGATGGCCTGGCGCTCCGTATTCCAGGTGATGCCGGTGCGCTGGCGCATCCGGCTGACGTTCCTGATGCTGCTGCCCGCACTGCTGGGGGCCGCGTGGGCGTCCGGCCTGTCTGGCGCCGCCCTCGGCGGCTTCGCGGCGGCATTGGCGGTGGCGCTGCTGGTCGCTGCGTGGTCGCTGAAGGTGCAGATCGCCACGCCGCTCGAAAAGCTGCAGGCGCTGGCACTGAGCGTGGCATCGGGCGAAAGCCGGAAAGTCGCCATCGCAGACCGCGTGGACGAGATCGGCATGACGCTGCGCTCCGTCAGCCAGCTTGGTCTGATGTTCCGATGGCTGATTGACGACGTGGCCGAGCAGGTGGTCAACGTGCAGGCGGCCAGCCAGGAGATCGCCAGAGGCAATGGCGATATCAACACGCGCACCGAGCAGGCGGCCGCCAGCCTGGAGCAAACCTCGAGTTCGATGACGCAGATGACGGCCACGGTGGCGAGCAATGCCGAAACGGCCGGTCAGGCGAATACGCTGTCCGGCACGGCCACCCAGGCCGCGCTCAACGGCGGCCGCGCAATGGAAGAGGTGGTGGCCACGATGAGTTCGATCTCGCAGAGTGCCAGGCAGATCGCCGACATCATCGGCGTGATCGACAGCATTGCGTTCCAGACCAACATCCTGGCCCTCAACGCCGCGGTAGAGGCTGCCCGGGCGGGTGAACAGGGGCGCGGTTTTGCGGTGGTGGCGGGCGAAGTGCGTGCGCTCGCGCAGCGCAGTGCTGGCGCGGCCAAGGAGATCAAGGCACTGATCGGCTCCAGCGTCGACAAGGTGGAATCGGGCTCCCAGCTGGTCGACCAGGCGGGCAAGACCATGGAGGACATCGTTGCGCAGGTGAAGCGGGTCTCGGCCATGATCGCCGACATCAGTCTGGCTACCGCGCAGCAGACCGAAGGGATCACGCAGGTCAGCCAGGCGGTCAGCCACCTTGACCAGGTCACGCAGGAAAACGCGACGCTCGTGGGGCAGAGTGCTGCCGCTGCCGAAAGCCTGCGTGTGCAAGCGACGCGCCTGGTGGAGGCGGTGAACGTGTTCCGCTGAAATCGGCCCGCGCTGGCAATTGCAAAAACCGTGTGGGACGGACGTGGCGATTGTGCGGTGTTCGCCCTACTATGCCCAGGCAGCAGTACGTCGAAACGCACATTTTCGGGAGCGGCAAGATGGCCTCACACGGTTTGTTTGCATGGCTGATCATCGGCGCGGTCGCGGGTTGGCTGGCCGGCTGGATCACGAAGGGCGGCGGCTTTGGCCTGCTCGCCGACATCGTCGTCGGCATCGTCGGCGCGTTTGTTGGCGGATGGCTCGCAGGGGCGCTGGGCATTTCGTTTGGCGTCGGGTGGGTGGGCTCCATTGCCACGGCGGTGGCGGGCGCGCTGGTGCTGTTGTTCCTGTTGCGGTTCATCAAACGCGCGTAGCCGCACGGCAATGCGGCATCGGCCGGGCACTCGCGCGTGCGCGGCCGATGTCATCCAAACCGCCGGATTCCACCGCGCGGCACATCACCTAGACTGGTGGGTACAAGACACCAAGCCGCGCCACAAGCGTCGGTGCGGCAGGCAAACGTCACAAGCGAGACCGCCATGTCTGACCTGCTCACTTCGCCCGTCGAACTCTACGAAGGGTTCGAGATTCACGTCGCGCTGTCTCCGGCGCGCACCGATCCTGCCCGCTACACCTATACCGGCTACGTCTGCCACCCCGGCGCAGATGCGTCGCTGCCCGGCCATGTCGTGCCGTTCCATGCCGACGGCGACGACAGCTTCCGCACCGTGGAAGACGCCGTTGACGAGGCGGTGCACGTCGCGCGCAGCATCGTTGACGGCACGCACCCGGATCTGTCTGTCCTCTCCATCGTGACGCACGGCTACTGAGCCCCACGGCGCATCACCTGACGCGCCCCACGCATTTGCTGTGCCGCACCATCCCAAGCCGCCGCTGCACCGAAAGCGTGCGGCGCGGTGCTCGCGCTTGAGGCATGCAGCGCTGCGCGCTGGGCGCACATTTCCCGCAGAGCTTTATCTCACAAGGCTTCGCTCGCCTGGCATACCTGTTGCATAGCACCATTGCGCGGGTCAATGGCGATTCGCTCTCTTCGTGGTGAAGGCCCTGCTGCCCAGGGTCACTTGGACAACGGCGTCCCAGAACCCGGCCAATGCGGCCTGGTTCTCGGACGCCTTTCTTTTTTTGGATGCGGGATTCGACATGACCGGCAAAGCCACCCGAATCGATCTGTTCAGTCTGCGTACGCCGCAGATGCGCGCCTTTCATCTGACGTGGCTCGCGTTCTTCGTGTGCTTCTATGCGTGGTTCGCCTGCGCGCCGCTCATGCCGGTGCTCAAGGGCGAATTCCACCTCACGCCCGGGCAGATCGCCAACATCAACATCGCGGCCGTGGCGGTGACGATCCTCGTGCGCTTGCTCGTCGGCCCGCTGTGCGACCGCTTCGGCCCGCGCAAGACCTATACCGGCCTGCTGGTGGTGGGGGCAATTCCGGTGCTCGGTGTGGCGCTGGCGCAGAGCTACGAGGCGTTTCTCTTCTTTCGCCTGGCGATCGGCGCGATCGGCGCGAGCTTCGTGATCACGCAATACCACACGTCGGTCATGTTCGCGCCCAACGTGGTCGGCACAGCCAACGCTGCGGCAGCGGGCTGGGGCAATGCGGGCGGTGGCGTGGCGCAGGGCACGATGCCGCTGCTGCTCACCGCCATCGTGATGATGGGCGTGACGCAGAGCATGGGCTGGCGTTTGGCCATGGTGGTGCCGGGCGTGGCGATGCTGATCGTGGCGGCGCTGTACTGGCGCTATACGCAGGACTGCCCCGAGGGCAATTACGCAGAACTGCGTGCCGCCGGCAAGACCATCGACGGCGGCAAGAAGGGCGGCTGGGGCAGCTTCGTCGCGGCCGCGGGCAACTACCGCGTGTGGCTGCTCTTCATCACCTACGGCGCGTGCTTCGGCGTGGAGATCTTCATCCACAACATCGCCGCCACTTACTACGTCGATCACTTTGGCCTGTCGCTGTCGGCAGCCGGGATGGCCGCGGCCAGCTTCGGCCTGCTTGCGCTGTTTGCGCGCGCGCTGGGCGGCATCGTGTCGGACCGCGTGGCAGCCAGGCGCGGCCTGGATGCGCGCACACAACTGCTGTGCCTGCTGATGCTGGGCGAGGGCCTCGGCCTGTTCGGTTTTGCCCATGCCGGCAGCGTGCCGGTGGCGATTCTGGCGATGCTCGGCTTCGGCCTGTTCACGCATATGGCGTGCGGTGCGACGTATGCGCTGGTGCCCTTCATCGATCGCCGTGCGCTGGGCGGTGTGGCCGGCATCATCGGCGCGGGCGGAAACGCGGGCGCGGTGGCGGCGGGCTTCCTGCTGAAAGGCATGGCGGATACGCAGGCCACGCTCTCGATGCTCGGCGTGCTGGTGGGGCTGTCGGCCATCTGCGCCATCGCGGTGCGCTTCTCGGCAGAACACAAGGCGCGTGAACAAGCGCTCTACGACAACACGCTGGCCGCTGCCGGCAACGCCTGAAAGAGGACATCACCATGACCATGAAGATCGTCGTCATTGGCCACGGAATGGTGGGCCACAAGTTTCTGGAGAGCCTGCTGCAGGCGCCCGGGCACCATCTGGAGGTGACGGTGCTGTGCGAAGAGCCGCGCCCCGCATACGACCGCGTGCACCTCTCTGAGTTCTTTACCGGCAAGACGGCGGAAGACCTCTCGCTGGTGGCACCCGGCTTCTTTGATCGCGATGACGTGGTGCTCAAGCTCAATGCCCGCGCCACGGCCATCGACACGATCGCCAAGACGGTGACGGCTTCCACCGGCGAGGTGCTGCCTTACGACAAGCTCGTGATTGCGTCGGGCTCGTCGCCGTTCGTGCCGCCCGTGCCGGGCCGCGACCGCAAGGACTGCTTCGTCTACCGCACCATCGAAGACCTCGAGGCGATGGCCGAATGCGGCCAGCGCGCCAAGACCGGCGTGGTGATCGGCGGCGGCCTGCTCGGCCTGGAATGCGCCAAGGCCCTGCGCGACATGCAACTGCAAACACACGTGGTCGAGTTTGCCGGCCGCCTGATGGCGATGCAGGTGGACGACGGTGGCGGCCGCATGCTGCGCCGGAAGATCGAAGACCTGGGCGTGACGGTGCATACGCAAAAGAACACGGTCGAGATCGTCGACGGCGAAACCTGCACGCACCGCCTGAACTTTGCCGATGGCACTCACCTGGAAGCCGACATGGTCGTCTTCTCGGCCGGCATCCGCCCCCGCGATGAACTGGCGCGTGCCTGCGGCCTCGAAGTGGGCGAGCGCGGCGGCATCGTGATCGACTCCGAATGCCGCACGTCCGCGCCGGACGTATACGCGATTGGCGAATGCGCGCTGTGGGGCGGCAAGGTCTATGGCCTGGTGGCACCGGGTTATGAAATGGCGCGCATCACGGCCAGGCAGATCCTCGCGGCCGACGACGAAGCGACGTTCAACGGCGCGGACATGAGCACCAAGCTCAAGCTGATGGGCGTGGACGTCGCCAGCCTGGGCGACGCGCAAGGCCTGACGCCGGGCAGCCGCAGCGTGCTGTTCACGGATGAGCGCAAGCAGATCTACAAGAAGCTCGTGCTGTCGGAAGACGGCAAGTACCTGCTCGGCGGCGTGCTGGTGGGCGACGCATCGGAATACGGCACGCTGCTGCAGATGATGCTCAACCGCATTCCGTTGCCTGAGGCGCCGGAATTCCTGATCCTGCCGCAGGCCGATGGCAACGCGCGCCCGGCCATGGGCGTGGATGCGCTGCCGGACAGCGCGCAGATCTGCTCGTGCAACGACGTATCGAAGGGCGCGCTGTGCCAGGCCGTGTGCGCCGGCGCCACCACCGTGGGCGCGCTCAAGGACGCAACGAAGGCCGGCACCTCGTGCGGCGGCTGCGTGCCGCTCATGACGCAGGTGATGAAGGCCGAGATGAAGAAGCAGGGCCTGGCCGTCAACAACCACCTGTGCGAACACTTCCCGTACTCGCGCCAAGAGCTGTATCACCTCGTGCGCGTGGGCCGATTCCAGACCTTCGACGCGCTGCTGCAGGCGCACGGCCACGGTTTGGGCTGCGACATCTGCAAGCCGACGGTGGCGAGCATCCTGGCCTCGTGCTGGAACGACTTCGTGCTCAAGAAGGAGCACGCCAGCCTGCAGGATTCCAACGACTACTTCCTCGCCAACATCCAGAAAGACGGGACGTATTCCGTCGTGCCGCGCATGCCGGGTGGCGAGGTCACCGCCGATGGCCTGATCGCCGTGGGCCAAGTCGCCAAGAAATACGGCCTGTACACCAAGATCACCGGCGGCCAGCGTGTCGACCTGTTCGGCGCGCGCCTGGAGCAGCTGCCGCTGATCTGGGAAGAGCTCATTGCGGCCGGGTTCGAGTCGGGCCACGCGTATGGCAAGTCGCTGCGCACGGTGAAGTCGTGCGTGGGTTCGACGTGGTGCCGCTACGGCGTGGGCGACTCGGTCGGTTTTGCGATTGCGCTGGAGAATCGCTACAAGGGCCTGCGCTCGCCGCACAAGCTGAAGTTTGGCGTGTCGGGCTGCACGCGTGAATGCGCGGAGGCGCAAGGCAAGGATGTCGGCATCATCGCTACGGAAAAGGGATGGAACCTCTACGTATGCGGCAACGGCGGCATGAAGCCGCGCCACGCCGAACTGCTGGCGGCCGACCTCGACCAGGACACGCTCATCAAGTATGTCGACCGCTTCCTGATGTTCTACGTGCGCACAGCGGACCGCCTCCAACGCACGAGCACGTGGCGCGACAACCTCGAAGGCGGCCTCGACTACCTGAAGGACGTCATCGTCAACGACAAGCTCGGGATTGCGGCCGAACTCGAAGCCGAGATGCAGCACGTCGTCGACACCTACCAGGACGAATGGAAGACCGCCGTGACGAACCCCGATGTGCGCAAGCGCTTCCGCCACTTCGTCAACAGCGACGCGAAGGACGCGAACGTCGTCTTTGTCGAGGAACGCGGGCAGATCCGCCCGGCCACGGTGGAGGAGCGCGCGAAGACACGTCCCGTGCGCATTCCGGTTGTTGCAGAAGCCGCTTGAGAGAGGAGCCCGACATGCAAGCATCGCGCTGGATTCCTGTTTGCCCGCTGGACGACATCGTGCCCAACACCGGCGTGTGCGCGCTCGTGGACGGCGAGCAGGTCGCCGTCTTCCACGTTGCGGGCAGTGCACCGCAGCCGGTCTATGCCATCGGCAACTACGACCCGAACTCCGACGCGGCCGTGCTCTCGCGCGGGCTCGTCGGCAACCTCGGCGACCGCATCGTCGTGGCCTCGCCGATCTACAAGCAGCACTTCGATCTGGCAACGGGCGAGTGCCTCGAAGCGCCGGCCAACTCGGTGCAGGCCTACGCAGCCAAGGTGGAAGGCGGAACGGTGTGGGTGGCGCGATGACTCGCCCCAAGCTCGTCGTCATCGGCAACGGCATGGCCGGCATGCGCACGGTCGAAGAGCTGCTCAAGCTGGCGCCCGACCTGTACGACATCACCGTCTTCGGCGAAGAGCCGCACGGCAACTACAACCGTATCCTGCTATCTCCTGTGCTGGCGGGTGAGAAGCAGGTCGACGACATCATGCTGAACACGCGTGAGTGGTACGCGCAGAACCACATCACGCTGCATGCGGGCGATCCGGTGGTGAGCATCGACCGCCCGCGCCGCACGCTGCGCTCGCGCGACGGCGTGGAGGTCCGCTACGACCGTCTGCTGATCGCCACCGGCTCGCGGCCGTTCATCCTGCCGGTGCCGGGGCACCTGCTGCCGGGCGTGATCGCCTTTCGCGACATCCAGGACGTGGAGACGATGCTGGAGGCAGCGCGCAACCATCGGCATGCCGTCGTCATCGGCGGCGGGCTGTTGGGGCTGGAAGCCGCCAACGGTCTGATGCGCCAGGGCATGGATGTGACGGTCGTGCACCTGCCCGACACGCTGATGGAGCGCCAGCTCGACAAGCCCGCCGCGCAGCTGCTGCAGAAGGCACTGGAAGCCAGGGGCCTGCGCTTCCTGCTCGGCGCGCACACGGCGGAGCTGCTCGGCACCGACCGCGTGACCGCCGTGCGCTTCAAGGACGGCACGCAGATCCCGGCCGACCTCGTGGTCATGACGGCCGGCGTGCGCCCGAACATCGAGCTTGCCAAGGCGGCCGGCCTGCGTTGCGAACGCGCCATCATCGTGGACGACACCCTGCAGACCTACGACCCGCGCATCTACGCCGTGGGGGAATGCGTGCAGCACCGTAGCGCCACGTTCGGCCTGGTGGCGCCTATCTGGGACCAGGCCCGCGTATGTGCCGCACACCTGGCGGGGGCCGGCCACCGCCGCTATGTCCAGCAGGCCACGGCCACCAAGCTGAAGGTCACCGGCGTGGACTTGTATTCGGCGGGCGATTTCATCGGCGGCGACGGCACCGAAGACATCGTGCTGCGCGACCCGCGCCGCGGCGTCTACAAGCGCCTGGTGCTGAAGGAAGACCGTATCGTCGGCGCAGTCCTGTACGGCGATGTCGCCGACGGCCCGTGGTACTTCGACCTGATCCAACGCGAGGTGCCTATCACGTCGATCCGCCAGCGCCTGTTGTTTGGCCGCGCGCTGTGCGAAGCGGAAGCGGCGTAATGAACACCGGCAAGATACGGAACCGGCATCACCCTTCGTACGCCGCCGGTGTGGCCTTTGACGTTCCTGCCTTTGATGGCGCCTTGGATTTTTGTAACCGGGCGGAGACGGGGAAAACTCGCTGCGCTCAGACAGTTCCCCGTCTTGTTTCCGCCCGCTTACAAAAATCCAAGGGGAAGTCGCCATCTCGGGCGCGCCTTTCTTATGCTGACTTTCTTTGGCAAGACAAAGAAAAGTGAGTCAGCCCCGGCAGGGGATGAAACCAGGGGTGCACCAATCACGCAGAGCAACACAGAGACGACGATGACAACCATCCCCATTCACCCAATAACGGCCGCCGTGCGCACCACCTGCCCCTACTGCGGCGTCGGCTGCGGCGTGCTGGCAACCCCGCAAGCGGATGGCAGCGTCGATATTCAAGGCGATCCAACGCACCCCGCCAACGCAGGGCGCCTGTGCGTGAAGGGCTCCGCGCTGGGAGAAACCGTCAGCCTCGAAGGCCGCCTCCTGTATCCCGCCATCCGCGAACGTTCGCACGACCTGGGTGCGCCCATTGCCCCGCTGCAGCGCGTCTCATGGGACGCCGCGCTCGACACCGTCGCCCAGGGCTTTCGCCGCATCATCGATGAACACGGCCCCGATGCCGTTGCGCTGTACGTCTCCGGCCAGCTGCTGACCGAGGACTACTACGTCGCCAACAAGCTGATGAAGGGCTTCATCGGCACGGCCAACATCGACACCAACTCGCGCCTGTGCATGTCCTCGGCCGTGGCGGGGCACAAGCGCGCGTTTGGCGAAGACCTCGTCCCGGTCTGCTACGACGATCTCGAAGCCGCAGACCTCATCGTGCTGGTGGGCTCCAACACCGCGTGGTGCCATCCGATCCTGTTCCAGCGCATCGTGCGTGCAAAAGAGGCGCGGCCGCAGCTGAAAGTCGTGGTGGTCGACCCGCGCCACACCGCCACGTGCGAGCTGGCAGACCTGCATCTGCCCATCAGGCCGGGCACCGACGTGTGGCTCTTCAACGGCCTGCTGTCGTTCCTTTCCCGCCGCGGCGTGGTTGACCGCCACTTCGTCACCCTGCACACCAACGGCCCCGACGCCGCGCTGCAAGCCGCCGGCACGCACAGCGAAGACGTGGAAGCGGTGGCCAAGGCATGCAAGCTCAAGCTCGACGACCTGCTCACGTTCTACAACTGGTTTGCCGACACGGAGCGCACCATCACGGCGTTCTCCATGGGCGTCAACCAGTCCAGCGCGGGCACCGACAAGGTCAACAGCATCATCAATTGCCATCTGCTCACGGGCCGCATCGGGCGCGCCGGCATGGGGCCGTTCTCGATTACCGGCCAGCCGAACGCGATGGGCGGGCGTGAGGTGGGCGGCCTGGCGAACATGCTGGCCGCGCACCTGGAACTGAACGAGCCCACGCATCGTGAACTCGTCCAGACGTTCTGGAACGCACCGCGCATGGCCGACAAGGCGGGCCTCAAGGCGGTGGACCTCTTCCAGGCCATCGAAGACGGGCACGTGAAGGCCGTGTGGATCATGGGCACCAACCCGGTGGTCAGCCTGCCCGACGCCGACCAGGTGCGCCGCGCGCTGGCCAAGTGCGAACTCGTGGTCGCCTCCGACATTGTGGAAGCCACCGACACCACGGTCCTGGCCGACATCGTGCTGCCCGCGCTCGGCTGGGGCGAGAAGGACGGCACCGTGACGAACTCCGAGCGCCGCATCTCGCGCCAGCGCGCCTTCCTGCCAGCGCCCGGCGAGGCCCGCGCAGACTGGGACATCATCGCCGACGTGGCGCGCCGCATGGGCTACGACGGCTTCGACTTCACCAGCCCGCGCGATGTGTTCGACGAACACGCGCGCCTCTCGGCCTATGCCAACACGGCGGGCGGTGTGCCTCGTGCTTTCCACCTCGGCGGATTGACGGGGCTCGATGCCGATGCCTACGACAGCATGTCGCCCGTGCAATGGCCGGTGACCGCGCCCGGCAGTGGCGAAGCGCGTCTCTTCAGCGACGGCCGTTTCGCCTACGCCGATGGCCGCGCACGCTTTGTGCCGACGCCGGCACGCGCCCCCGCGCATGCAGCCGATGGCGAATACCCGCTCGTCCTCAACACCGGCCGCGTGCGTGACCAGTGGCACACCATGACGCGCACCGGCCGCGCGCCCAGGCTGGCCGACCACATTCCCGAACCGTTCGTCGATCTGCACCCGCACGATGCGCTGCTGGCCGGCGTGCGCGAGGGCAGTCTCGCGCGTGTGTCGTCCCGCTGGGGCAGCGTGGTGGCGCGCGTGCGCATGACGGGTGGCATCGCGCGCGGCAGCGTGTTCGTGCCGATCCACTGGAATGGCCAGTTTGCGTCGGACGCTCGCGTGGGCGCGGTGGTGAACCCGGTCGTCGACCCCGTGTCCGGCGAGCCCGAGTTCAAGCACACGCCCGTGATGGTCGAGCCGTTCGACGTGGCGTGGCACGGCTTCGTGCTGTCGCGCCGCGCGCTCGACACCGACGACGCCACGTGGTGGACGCGCATCCAGGGCAAGCAGTTCGTGCGTTATGAACTGGCCGGGCGCCAGCAACTCGGCAACGTTCATGACTGGGCGCGCAAGCTGCTCGGCGTGACCGACCCGCATGCCGACTGGCTCGAATACGAAGACACCACCGCGCGCGTCTACCGTGCCGTGCACGTCGTGGATGACCGCATTGAGGCGTGTGTGTTTCTGTCGCCGCGCCCCGATCTGCCGTCGCGCAACTGGTTGGCCGGGTTGTTCGCGCAGGCGCGCCTGGAAGATCTCGACCGCGCCGGCGTCCTGCTCGGCCAGCCGATTGAGGCCGGCGCGGACGTCGGGCCCACGGTGTGCTCGTGCTTTGGCGTGGGCCGCAACACCATCTGCGACGCCATTCGGGACAAGGGCCTGCAATCGACCGGAGAGATCACGGCCTGCCTGAAGGCCGGGGGAAATTGCGGCTCGTGCGTGCCGGAACTCAAGCGGCTGCTGGTGGAGGCGCGGGTGCAGCAGGCCGCGTGACTGTGCTTGACGGCCAGGTTTTGCGCCATGTTGACACCATCGTTAGAACAACGGCTCGCACGTGCAATTTGCACACGTAAGGTGCGGACCGTGAACTGAAGGTCCGCGAATACTGCAGTTGCCGATACTCACTGCATTGGGAGGGCGGTCGAAGTCGCCCCCGGGGGCGCGTGCGTGGTGGACCTCCCGGTTAAGCACGGCAGATGTCGCCATCTCCGTGCTCTTATCTGGCTGGCGGAAAGGCAAGTCCACAAGAGGACCTATTTGCTGCCTGTCCATTGCCCAAACCACGGCAGATACGCATTGGTCCGCCCACCGGCGCGCGGCCACTGCGTGGGCGGATCGCGCTTGACCCAGCCGGGTGGCGGCGCCACCAGCACGCTCCATGCGTCATTCGGATTCGCAGCGCTGGTCACGACGGCGCTGTTGCCGGTGTGGTCTACATACGCTGTAGCGCGGGCGATGTTCAGCCCCGCGCTGGCGGCGCGCAGCCCGCCGATGGCGTGTTCCGCA